>JAGKVE010000071.1 GCA_021152555.1 Bacteroidia bacterium
ACCTTATATAGATGGATATGTATCAACATTAGCGTAAAATATCATTTTTTTGTCACTTTTTTAATATAGTTCGTTTATTTTTAATGGGACACTATTGATCACCAATCACCAATTCTCCCTGCCTTTTAGGGAAGGGCCGGGGTTAGGCTATCATTCCGTCGTCGGAATGATGGCGTCTTTATGGTATTCTTTCAGCCCCTCAATCGGGTCTTTGAGTACGGTACCCATCACCATTCCTTCTGCGCGCATCGCTTCCTCTAAAATAGGGCGGTAGTAATACGCTATCGAACCCACAAAACCGACCGGCGAACTGGTCTTGTATTGCACTAAGTTACGCCGTATGAATTGCACAAAATGGTCATACACCAGGTCATGTATCCGCTTGTCTTCTATGTGGTCTGCGCAGAACTTTGAAAGCTTTGCCAAGAAACGGTTCGGGAAGGGCTGACGGTACACTTTCTCGATGATATCAGCCATGGACGTCTCATATTCCGTAAAGAACATTTCCTTTAAATTTTTCTCATTCCTTCCTTTCAATGAGGAGTCGGGGTTAGGCTCCAGTTGGTTTTTCAGCAGGTCGCCCACCAGCCGTTTCCCCAATACTGCCGCCGATCCTTCATCGCCGAGGATGTAACCTAAAGACGGCACCGCCCATTCGATACACTCGCCGTTGTAGTAACAGCTGCCGCTGCCCGTCCCTAAGATGCACGCTACGCCCGCGTTGCGGCCTAACAGACCTCGAGCCGCGCCTAACATATCTGACTCAACATGCACCTCCGCTTTCTTGAATATGCCTTCCAAGGCGCGCTGGACAAACACTTTCTTCTCTGGGGTGCAGCCTGCACCATAGAAAAACACATGGGTCAGGCGTCCTGCCCATAAAAGCGATGCTATCTGGGGAAGGAGTTGGTTACTGATGCTGTTACGCATGGCGTCGCATGTCTGAAATAAGGGGTTGATACCGTCCGTAAAAACGTCCGTACTTTGCCCGCTTGCCGTCACTAAGCACCAATGTACTTTCGTGCTCCCGCTGTCTGCTAATAAAATCATATATTTCTTTCTTCTTTCTTCTTTCGACTTTCTACTTTCTACTTTCCACCATCTCCCTTCCCTTCAGGGAGGGGCTGGGGGTAGGCCTCTCAATACATCTCATTCAGCAACTTTGCCAACCGTATCCCTGCGATGTATAACTGCCGCTCCATCGGTTGCCGCCAGCGGTAGATATAATGGTACGTGTTCCCGTCCCAAACCGCCTGATAGGCGTAAATCGACTCGGTGAAATGGTAATTGTTCAGCAGCAGTTCCGCCTCGCTCATCTGCTCGATGGCGTTCTTCTCGCCCGCATATTCAATCTCTAATTTCTCGGCATATTCGCTAAAACTGTACCCCTGTGACTCTATCAAATCGGTGTCCCATACGGTGTGCAGACGTGTCTCGCGGTCGAACCATTGCATCTTTACTCTGTTTCCCCCTAAATCATCCATATGCGCCGTGTGCATCGGGCAGAAACGGTCGCCTGACAAGTGGACAATAAACTTCAGTATGTCCGATTGCGGCATCTCACGGCTGACCAGCCTGTTTTCTGGCTGCGGAGCGCCCTGTCCTCTGCTTGCCCGTAATACTCCCGTCAGTTCGTCTATTGCCCGGAACAGGTTTCCTCCTTCTTGGGGATAATCGCTCAACGCGGCAACAACGGTGCTGTCGCTCAGACCGCCGTTGAAATCCTGAAAGTGCCAGTCGTAACTGTTCGGATAAATAGTGTCGCTGCGGATCTCGTCCGGCCAGTTCGACCAATAAATCATTCCCTGCTTGCCCAATGTACTGTCCACAGCTTTGCGGGCTTTCTTGCTCAAATGGTCATAGGCTATCTTGGCAATGATACGGTGGCCTTTCTGACCCCAGCCCAGCACCGGCACCGAATACCCGCAGCAGACTGCAATGGTCAATAGGATTAAAATCGTGCGTCTCATGTTGTCAATTCTCAATTCCAAATCTTCCTCCCTTCCCTTCATGGAGGGGTTGGGGGTAGGCCTCTCAATTCTCCTATCTTTTACGACCCCAAAGGGGGTGATTACGGGGTGATAACGGGGTGATTACAGGGTGGTTCCTATAAGGTCGTACTAACATTGGTACAATGGAGGACATCTGTGTTTTTCCCGTCCGCCCGTTCTCTCTTTGCGCCGCAAAATTACAAATAATTTTTGATATATGCAAATTTTATTTGCGCATATCATTTTTTTTTACTAATTTTGCAGCCGTGATGTAATTTTTATCTTTTGTAATCATGAATCAATTTAACGCACAAGACCTCGAGCAGTTACGTGCCCGCGGCATTTCTGTAGAAAAGGCGGAGGCGCAGTTGGAATGTTTCCGTAATGGTTTCCCTGAACTGGACATTGTGGCGCCAGCTTCGACAAAAAGGGGTATTCTTGCCCCGAAACGTGCGGAGCAGGAGGAGTATATCGCCGCATGGCAACAGTACTTGAAAGAGGGGCACAAGATTCTTAAATTCGTTCCTGCTTCCGGGGCTGCAAGCCGTATGTTCAAGAATCTGTTCCAGTATCTTGAAGACGGTATTGAGACGCCGTTTATCCGGGATTTCTTGGCGCATAAGGACTGCTTTGCTTTTGGTCCGCAGTTGGCCGGCAAGGAAGGCCGGGAAGCCGTGCGTTATTTGCTCAACGATATGCACTATGGCGAACTGCCGAAGGGTTTGCTCCTCTTCCATAAATACCGCGACGGCGCGCGTACGCCTGCGTTGGAGCATTTGGTAGAGGGGGCGCAGTATTGTGCCGAACCGGCCGAAGAGGGCAAGAAACCTGTCGTCTATCTCCATTTCACGGTCAGCCATGACCACCTTCCTCTTTTCCGCCAGCATATAGCGGATAATCTCGCGAAGTTTGAGGAGAAATTCGGTGTCAGGTACGATGTCACGTTTAGCGAACAACTGCCTTCAACCGATACCCTTGCCGCTAATCCGGATGGTACCCCCTTCCGTACGAAAGACGGCAAACTGCTCTTCCGACCGGGCGGTCACGGGGCCCTCATTGAAAACCTCAATCAGCAGGACGCGGATATTGTCTTCATTAAGAATATCGACAATGTGGTTCCCGATAGGCTCAAGAAAGACACCATCCGCTACAAGCAGATTCTTGCGGGGGTTCTTGTTACCGAGCAGAAACGTATTTTCGAGGCGCTCAAAGACCCGAACCTCAGTGACGAGGAACGCGCCAAACTGAATCGTCCTATCCGTGTCTGCGGAGTCGTGAAGAATACCGGCGAACCCGGCGGCGGTCCGTTCCTGGTGCGCGAGGCGGACGGCTCGGTCAGCTGCCAGATTCTTGAATCTACACAGATTAGCAATCCGGAATTGATGAAGCAGTCCACGCATTTCAATCCCGTTGATCTTGTTTGCGCTATACGCGATTATGAGGGCAAACCGTTTGACCTGCCAAAGTATGTGGACCCGCAAACGGGCTTTATCTCCAATAAATCGAAGGACGGTAAGGAATTGTTGGCGCTCGAACTGCCCGGCTTATGGAACGGCGCTATGAGCCGCTGGAACACCATCTTCGTGGAGGTGCCGGTTAGTACCTTCAATCCCGTCAAGACGGTCAACGACCTCCTACGTGAGCAACACCAGTAAAGACTGGAAATATAGATATCTGGAAACTTAGAAATCTTGTAAACCTATCTCCCACAAAAAAACCGCTCCGAAGAGCGGTTTTTTTACAGTGTAACGTTCATACAGACCTTCGGGCGTCCCCCATTTTCGAATTGACCGCACGTTGCGGCAAGTAAAACGGAGTGCAGAAATTTATGAGTACACCAACACAAAAAACGGTCTTTTACAGGCACAAAAAAACGGTCGTTTACAGGCACAAAGGCGTGTCCGGTTTGCATGAGGTAGTTTGAGGTTGTTGGAGTGTTCAGTGTCGGTGTGTGATGATAGTAGCGATGACGGAGAGGGCGAGCAGCATGGGGTAGAAGAGCCATGGTATAATGCTGATGGCGCTGATGCCGGCGAGCGAACCGGCCATGAGCAGCTGTGCTCCATAGGGTAGTAAGCCCTGGGCGCAACAGGAGGTGGTGTCCAATAGGCTGGCACTGCGACGCGGGTCGATGTCGTACTGCTCCGCGACGCGTCTGGCAATGTCCCCGACAGAGAGTATGGCGATGGTGTTATTGGCGGTGCAGAGGTTGGCGAACGCGACCAGTCCGCATATGCTCCATTCGGCCCCGGCACGCGTTTTGACACGCCTTGTGATACGGTCGATGACATATTCCAGACCTCCGTTATGACTGATGAGCGCGAAGATTTCTCCTGCCAGCATGGAGATGAGGATGAGTTCGCTCATGCCCATGATACCGTTGAGTGAACCGGTTATCCATCCCATCAGGTCATAACTGCCGTCCAGCATACCGGTGATACAGGTCAGGGCACATCCGATGACGAGGACGACGAGTACGTCCACGCCGCATGCTGCGCAGATAAGCACAGTAAGGTATGGGATGACCTTGGTGATTGGAATAACCTCCCACGGTCCCTCCTCAAGAGGGGAGAAAGAAATAGGGGATTGGTGATTGATGAAAATATAGAGAATGGCGACAATAATAGCCGCAGGCATGACCATGATGACGTTGAAACGGAACTTGTCGGACAGTTTGCACCCCTGTGTCTGCGTGGAGACGATGGTTGTATCGCTGATGAACGAGAGGTTGCCTCCGAAGAACGCCCCTCCGACGACGGCGGCAGCGACAAGCGGCAATCCCATTCCCGTCTTGTCCGCCAATCCTGCGGCGATAGGCATGAGGGCGACAATAGTGCCGACGGAAGTGCCCATGCACAGCGATGTGACACATGCGGCAAGGAAAAGTCCCGTGAGCGCGAACTTAACGGGCAGTACAAGCAGCGTGAGGTTCACCATCGCTTCGGCGGCACCCATCTCTTGCGCCGTTGCCGCAAATGAGCCCGCAAGCATGAAAATCCACACCATCAGCAGTAGGTTGGGACTGCCGGCACCGCGAGAGAAGACCGCCACCCGCTCTTTGAACGGCATGCCACGAGTGAGGGAGATCGAGATAACGGCAGTGAGCACGAAGACGAACAGCAACGGGGCGTTGGACACTCCGCCGTAATAGACGGAGCAGACGATGAGCAGCACTATCATTACCGCAATCGGTGTTAACGCTATGAGACCTTTGGGCATTGGGAAATTAAAATTTAAAGTCAAAAGTCGAAATAAGCAATTAAAGTTGTTTGCGTGTTCAGTCAAAACACCATTTGATACCAAGACAGGGATTGCACATGAACCCCGCGCCGGTGAAATTATAACTGAACTCAATCTCCGTTCCTATATTGAGGTTAGGGCACTTGAACCACCGTCCTACATTATACCATAACTGCGGTTCGGAAATGAAGACAAAAGACTGCTTTGCGGGGTCTGTCCAGGCGCCCGTTCCCCTGTCAAGTACACTCTGTTTGGCTCCCCATATATCCAGAAATCCGGAGAACCGCAGTCCCGGCAAGGTGCAGAAATCATCACATCCCCACACGAATGTGAACTGCAGGGGAATGGTATTTCCCCGCTGCTTATGCCAGTTGCCGGAGGCATCCTTCACACGCCACATATTATTGTCATCAACGATATACTTGAATAAGATTTCTATGTTGAAAATATTCTTATAATCAGCAGTATGCAGGCAATAATTTAGCCCGAAAAGCGCCGCATGATTGATACCGTAGCCATGGATGTTTTTAGTCGTAGCGTCCTTGTAAATCCCCAGCCCTCCGTTGTACTCGACTTGCAGGCTGAGGTCCTTGACCACACTGTTCTGCCAAAAATTAAGGCACCGCGCAATCTCTCCGTACGCCATGAAGGGCGTGTTATGCGGGTCGGTGGGGTGAATAGCGTAGTCAAAGTCAATGAACGCAAAGGTGTTTCCCCACTTATCGGGATAAAAGAGTTCGAGCGTAGTCGTGACACGTGGCGAACGACGGTTGGCGCAAGCCGTATTGAGACTGCCGAAATCATAATATACTTGTATATTCGTCCCTGCATAGAGCCATGCGGCGCAGACAAGAGAAAAAACAAAGACGGTAATAACGCGTTTCATGGAATGATGGATTAAAATCGGCTGCAAAGGTACTGCTTTTTTTTGAGATATGCAAAAAAAACGGGGATTTTTATAGTTTAATGTTTAGAGTTTAGAGTTTAATTTTCAATGTACAAAGGTTTTTGTATTTGGTAATTGCAGAGGACAATATTTTAAGAAAAAGGGGTGAGAGTTTTCCAAAACCGCGTGCGTGTAGGTGAAAAAGACGCGTACGCAGGCAAAAAAACGCGTGCGTACTTGCGTATATCAAAAAAAAGTAGTACTTTTGCAGGCTAATTGTGCAGTTATGATAGATTATATAAAAGGAATATTGACGGAATTAAACCCGACAGGGGCAGTGATAGAGACTGCAGGAGTAGGGTATAGTATAGCCATTACGTTGCCGGGATACAGTTCTCTGGTGGGAAAAGAAACTGGCGGGAGTCCGGAGTCCGGGACTGAGACGGTGAAACTGTACGTGACGGAGGTTATCCGCGAAGACGCGCATGAGTTATACGGGTTTGTGAACAAATCCGAGCGTCAGTTATTCGAACTGCTGATGACGGTGAGCGGCGTAGGGGCTGCGACAGCACGGATGATCATGAGCGCTTTCAGTGCAGAGGAACTGCGCACGCTGATAGCTACGGGCAACTCGAAAGCCATGGCGAAAGTGAAAGGGCTGGGCCCGAAGACGGCGCAACGTATCATTGTCGATCTGAAAGATAAGGCGATTAAGTTGGATCTCGGCGGCGACCCGACGGAGATTCCTATGCTCGACGTAGAGACCGATAGCGGCGTTAAAGTGGAGGCAGTGAGTGCGCTGACGATGTTAGGCTTTGCGGCGGCAGCGAGCGGCAAAGCGGTGGACAAAATACTGAAAAACGACCCGACGCTGAAAGTGGAGGGCGTGATACGCGAGGCGCTGAAGATGCTCTAACATGTACGATTGGGCCATTTTCGATTAGGTCATTTATTGAGACATTTTGACATTGAAAAGAGCAATACCATATATATTACTGGTTAGTCTGTTACTGTGGTTACCGGAAGTGGCCACGGTTGCTTATAGTCAGGCCACTCGCGGCAAGAGTCTCAAAGAACTGGTTGCGGAAGAGAAGGCCAGGAAAGAGGCAGAGAGAGCAGAGCGGGAGGCAAAGAACAATAACCCCTCCCAAGACCTCCCCACAAGGGAGGGGGAAAAAGGTACTCTTGAGGGCGCTTCCACTCCGGAGGAAGCAGCGGACTATGTGACGGAGACAGACAGCGCGATATGGGCCCCGACGCATGTCAAGCAGTTAGGGGCACAGAACTTCGGCGAACTGACACAGCCGGCGAGTTCGATGGACCTGCGTGACCCGGATAACATTACCACAACCGTCGAGTACCAACCGGAGACCGGCACCTATGTTATCCGTACGAAAATGGGCGATACGGATATCACAACGCCTTATATGCTCACACAAGACGAGTATAACCACTATGCCGAACGGCAGTTGATGCATAAATACTGGCAGCAGAAAATAGGCGAGGTAGAGCATAACAATGAAAAGAAATTCGACATCACCGACATGAAGTTCAATATCGGGCCGGCGGACAAAGTGTTCGGCCCGGGCGGTGTGCAACTTAAAATGCAAGGTTCGGCGGAGTTGCTTTTCGGATTCAAACACCAATATATCGCCAACCCCTCTCTTACTTTACGCGCGCGTAACAACAACATCTTTGATTTTGACGAGAAGATTCAAGCCAGCGTCCAAGGGAAGGTAGGCCAGAAACTGAATTTCAACCTGTCGTACAACACCGAGGCCAGTTTTTCGTTCGACCAACAGAACCTGAAACTGAACTACAAAGGTGAGGAAGATGATATTATCCAGTCAATCGAGGCCGGCAACGTGACGATGGATTTGCCCAGCTCGCTGATACGCGGCAGCAAGGCATTGTTCGGTATCAAGGCCAACCTGAAGTTCGGCAAACTGAAGATACAGGCGTTAATCAGTCAGCAGAACAGTCAGGCACAGACGGTAAGCAGCCAAGGCGGCGCACAGATGACGCGGTTCGACATTAGCGGCGACAGTTACGACGAGAACCGCCATTTCTTCCTGAGCCATTTCTTCCGTGACAGATATGAGGAGGCGATGGCGAGCGTGCCGTACATTGCAAGCGGCGTGACCATCAACAAGATAGAGGTATGGGTAACGAATAAGAAAGGCAACTACGATGAGGCGCGTAATATAGTGGCATTCAGCGACTTAGGTGAGCCTGCCGTGCATACGCTGAACAGCGGTTGGTCGGGCACAACGCAGCAGGTGCCGGACAACAAGACCAACGGCTTGTACAACGAGGTGCGCGGGCTGGCGGGTATTCGCGATATTCAGCAGACGAGCAGCGTGCTGCAAGGG
>JAGKVE010000072.1 GCA_021152555.1 Bacteroidia bacterium
CGAGAGACCAGCGAACAGAACGAAGAAAAGGACGGGACGCAGATGTCCGTAATGCGAACGAGATGCGAACGGTATTGACGGCTAAACGGAGCGGCGGCGGCAGCTAAATGATGGATTGAGCCGCTCGCAGAGCGAGCTAAATGATGGATTGATGATTTTAAATGATGGAATGATGGAATGATGAAAGTCGAAAGTAGAATTATTTGACAATTTTCTTGCATATGTCAGAAAAAAGCAGTAAATTTGCGCACTTTTTAGTATGCACTTCAAGTTCCGTCATCTTATCATATTGATCCTTCTGCCCTGTTATGTATCGGCGTAGCTTGTCTGATATACAGTCCACAAACAGGCCCTAACAGTAAAACTAATAAAAAACAACTAATAACATGAATGCTATTTTAGAGGCTTTGAGTAACAATGGTTTCGCATTGGCGGACTATTTGGTATTCGGTCTGTACCTTGTCATCTTGGTCGGGATGGGAATTTATCTCTCCCGCAGCCAAAAGGGCGAAGAAAAATCCTCAACGGATTATTTCTTGGCCGGCAACACCTTGACATGGTGGGCAGTTGGTGCATCGCTTATTGCCGCGAACATTTCCGCTGAACAGTTCATCGGGATGTCCGGTTCAGCCTACCGGTCCGGTATTGCCATGGCGGCCTACGAGCTGATGGCAGCAGCAACGCTCATATTAGTGGCGAAGTTCCTGCTGCCTGTAATGATTGAACGTAAGATTTTTACTATCCCTCAATTCCTACGCGAACGGTATAATTGGGGCGTGGGTTTAGCGTTCTCCCTTTTCTGGCTTTTTTTGTATGTGTTTATCAACCTGACCTCTGTGGCATGGTTAGGTGCGCTGGCGATTAAGATGATATTGGGTCTGCCTTCCGTGACGGGTGTGTTATTGGGCATACAGGTCGATTTCACACTGCTGACCATCATTCTCATCCTTTTCCTTGTAGCGGGAACCTACTCCATCTATGGCGGTTTGGCATCAGTGGCGTGGACAGACGTTATGCAGGTAACGTTCCTCGTCGGCGGCGGACTGATTACCGCCATTGCCGCGCTGACTACTATCGGAGATGCTCTGCATATTGACGGAAGGGCTTTCGGCGCTTTCTCGGAGATTTATTCGCACCTTAACAGCATTGAAGGAGACCACCATTTTCACCTCATCGTCTCTCGTAATCCTGATATCCCAAATATCATGGACGACCCGTATTTTGATATCCCGGGTATAGTGGTAATCGTGGGTGCATTATGGATTTCCCATATTGGTTATTGGGGTTTCAACCAATATATTATTCAGAAAGGTCTTGCCGCCAAATCGCTTAACGAGGCCAAAAAAGGTATGCTTTTCGCCGCTGCTCTGAAGTTGTTGATTCCGTTCATTGTATGTATTCCCGGCGTATGCGCATTCTACATCATGAACGGCACCTATAACGGCGTACCCGTATATGACCAGCTGAGCGAATTGCTGAGCGGTACAATCACGCGATCAGACGATGCGTATCCGTTCCTCATCCGTAACTTTACCCCTGTAGTAGTGAAAGGATTGTCATTCGCAGCGCTGGCTGCTGCTGTCATATCATCTCTGGCGTCTATGTTCAACTCCACTTCCACTATCTTCACAATGGATATTTATAAACAGTTGATTAATAAGAATGCTTCCGAGCACAAACTGGTGAAAGTAGGACGTATAACATCCATCTGTGCACTCTTATTAGCGCTCATCGCCGTTTACCCGATTATGGGTGGTGCCGATCAGGCATTCCAAGTCATACAAGAGTACTCCGGTTTCGTATTCCCGGGTGTGGTCGTCATTTTCGGTCTGGGCTTGCTATGGAAACGCGCAAGTAGCACGGCGGCTGTCGTTACGGCGGTCGGCACATTCGTATTCTCTATTCTATTCAAGTTCCTGCTGCCTGATGTGCCGTTCCTGTTACGTATGGGATATGTGTTCGCATGTCTGGCTGCGATGTTTATAGGAATCTCATTGGTTGCGCGCCGTACTGTTCCTGCAGAACCGCAGGACGAGAAATCCGTTCGTACACAACTGATCTGGTCGCGCATACTATTTGTCGGCGCACTGCTGAGCGCTGCATTCGGCATCATCGGTTTGCAATTCGACGGGCTTCGCCGTTATGGAGTAGAGGCGGTTTTCTTCCTCGCCACAATGCTGTTAGTACTCAGTATCTGCCTGCATTCCAACGCCAAGAACAAAAAACAGGATATGCAGGCGGTTCCTATTGACTTATCACTTTTCCATACAGACCGCGTTTTCAATATCGGTGCCACAGCTATCATTGCCGCACTGGTCGCATTATATATTTTCCTATGGTAATTTTCAAAAAACAAATAAAAAAATAATATATGAGTAAAGCATTATTAATGATTTTAGACGGCTGGGGTATCGGCAACAAGACTAAGGCCGATGTCATCAGCTGCACACCAACTCCGCATTGGGATGCGTTGTTAGCTACATATCCGCATTCTCAATTACAGGCGAGCGGTGAGAATGTAGGTCTGCCGGACGGACAGATGGGAAACTCTGAAGTGGGGCACCTCAATATAGGCGCCGGACGCGTTGTTTATCAAGACCTTGTGAAAATTAACCGCTCTATCCGCGACAACTCAATCATGCAGAACCCCGAGATTATTGCCGCCTACAAAGCAGCGCAGTCAGCGGGCAAGAAACTGCATATCATGGGCCTTTGCTCCACCGGAGGTGTACATAGTTCTCTTGACCACCTGTTCAAACTGGTCGAGATAGCCAAAGAGTACGGCGTATCGGAGAAGACGTTTGTGCATTGCTTCATGGACGGCCGTGACACTGATCCTCGGAGCGGAAAGGGGTTTGTGGCAGATTTGCAAAAAGTATGTGACGCCAACGGTGCACATATCGCCTCTATCATCGGCCGTTTCTACGCCATGGACCGTGACAAACGCTGGGAGCGCATCAAAGTGGCATACGACCAGTTGGTAAACGGTACCGGCCGCATGGAGACGGATATGGTTGAAGCAGTACAAGGCTGTTATGACCGCCATACAGAAGAGCATAAAGATACCGATGAGTTCATGGAGCCGCTGGTTAACGCCAACTGCGACGGACGGATAGCAGAAGGCGATGTAGTCATTTTCTTCAACTACCGCAACGACCGCGCGAAAGAGATAACGATTGTGCTAACGCAACAGGACATGCCCGAACAGGGAATGAAAACGATTCCGAATCTGCATTATTGCTGCATGACCCCGTACGACAGTTCGTTCCAAGGACTGCATATCCTCTTCCCGAAAGAGAATGTAGAGAACACACTCGGCGAAGTGGTCAGCCGGTTGGGCATGAAACAGCTGCGTATCGCCGAGACTGAGAAATTCGCTCACGTCACTTTCTTCTTCAACGGCGGACGTGAGGCCGAGTACCCCGGCGAAGAACGAATCCTTATTCCTTCTCCGAAGGTGCCTACCTATGATCTTCAGCCGGAAATGAGCGCGCCGGAAGTGACTGAAGCCTTAGTGGCAGCTATCAAGACGCAGAAGTTCGACTACATAACGTTGAATTTTGCGAACGGCGACATGATTGGTCATACCGGAGTTTATGAAGCAATTGAGAAAGCAGTAAAGTGCATCGACGAATGCTCGCATAAGGTAATTGAGGCTGCGTTAGAGAACGGCTATGAGATTATCGTCATTGCAGACCACGGAAACTGTGACAATGCCATCAACCCTGACGGGACACCGAATACCGCGCACTCACTCAACCCTGTGCCTTTCGTATATATATCGAAAGACCACATAAACGCTCACGTAAAGGACGGCATTCTCGCAGACGTAGCTCCGTCGCTATGCCATATAATGGGCATCGGGCAACCGAAAGAGATGACGGGAAAATGTTTAATTGAGGATTGAGAATTGAGAATTGACCGGGTACGAGAAAAGTACGGTAACGGAATGTTAACTTTTTGCAAAGGATAACAAAGAAAGCGGCGCATATGCGTCGCTTCTTTGTTAGGCTTTGCCTAATTGAGCAACAAGTAATTACTCAGCTACCTCAACAGTCTCAACAACCTCTACAGTGTCGTTAGCGCATGAATCTTGGCAGCATTTTTTCTCGCAGCACTTGTTGCCGCAGCTCATTGCAGCAAATGCAACAGCTACGATAAGAAGCATTTTTTTCATAATTCAAAAGTTTTTTTAAGCTTAAAAATTTCGTTAATTCTCCGCCTTTTTGCGAAAAACGCTGCAAAAATACTACTTTTTTTGCATATATCCAAAAAAAATTGTAATTTTGCACACTTAATTTTACAATTTATGGAAAAAAAGAGTCTTTTCGACAAAAATGACCTCAAATTTGTAGGCTGGAATGTGTTGTTTGCAGTTGTTGTAGTAGTTATTATTCTGGTGGTTCTCATCGGTTACTTGAAACGCTACACGCAGCATGGCGTTGAGGTAGAAGTGACCGATGTTCGCGGAATGGTAGAGGCCGAGGCACGTCCCATCTTAGCGGCGCAAGGATTGAATCTGGTCATTATCGACTCTACCTATTCGGATAAAGTACCACTGGGTACAATCGTTGAGCAGGATCCGAGGCCGGCAAGCCATGCCAAGAACGGACGCGCAGTATATGTAACCATCAATGCGACTACAAAACGACAGATTACAATGC
This sequence comes from Bacteroidia bacterium, assembly GCA_021152555.1. Lineage (GTDB taxonomy): Bacteria > Bacteroidota > Bacteroidia > Bacteroidales > Paludibacteraceae > Colicola. The sequence goes on from JAGKVE010000072.1 coordinate 4,665, forward strand.
CTAATCTTCAGGACATCAGTTACCGGCAAGCAGAAACAACACTGCGTGGATTGGGACTGCGAGTAGATAGCACGTATGATTATGAGCCGTCCGCTTTCCGCGACTTGGTCTTGGATGTCAAATCGAATGGTGTCAGTATAGCCCCCGGTTCCAAAATCCCCATCGGTACCCGCGTACGTCTGGTGGTTGGATTCGGACGAGGAACGGAAATGGTCTCTGTGCCATCAGTTTTAGGCATGACACTTCAGGAAGCGCGTAGTCTGCTGCTGAATCACAGGCTGACGGTCGGAGCCGTTAATTACGATGAAGAAACAGAAGAGGGAGTCCCTCAGTATGTTTATAGCCAATCACCGCGCCCCGGCGAACAACTATTGGAGGGGGAAACAGTGGCTCTGCACTTGTCAAAAGACATAGAAAAGGCTGCCAATAGTAATAATTTTCAAGAAAAAGAGGAAGACACTTGGTTCTGATGGAAGATATTGAATCAGAGGACATATGGGAACGGTGGCGGTGTGAAGTGGACAAAGGTCAAGGCAAAGAGCGCATTGATAAATTCCTTGCAACGCACATGACCAATACCAGCCGTAACCGTATTCAAACGGCAGCGGATGCAGGTAACGTGTGGGTGAACGGCAAAGCCGTCGCATCTAATTATCGCGTCAAGCCCGGTGATGTTATCCAGATTCTTCTGGACCATGAGCCCCATGATTACTCCGTCACTCCTGAAAATATTCCGCTTCATATTGTATTTGAGGACGAGGACTTGCTGGTTGTCAATAAACCTGCCGGTTTGGTAGTCCACCCGGGACACGGCAATTACGAGCACACACTTCTGCATGCATTGGCATGGCATTTTAAAGAGCAAAGAGACAGTGGACAAAAGGCAAAGGACATTGATATCAACGATCCGTCTATAGGTCTGGTACATCGCATAGACAAAGATACCAGCGGTTTGTTACTCATTGCAAAAACACCCGAAGCAAAAGCAGACCTCGCCAGACAATTCTTTGACCATACAACTGAACGGACATATAATGCGCTGGTATGGGGAACATTCAAGGACGACAACGGCACCATTGAAGGAGCCCTTTCCCGAGATAACCGTGACCGTACCATTTACCGCGTATGGGATTTGGAAGAGTGCCCGCAAGCCAAAGAAGCCGTTACCCATTGGCGGGTGTTGGAGCGTTTTCCCTATGTAACACTCGTTGAATGCCGCTTGGAGACAGGACGTACACACCAGATCCGAGTACATATGAAACATATCGGACACCCGCTTTTTTGCGATGAGAAGTACGGTGGAAAGGAAATATTAAAAGGTCTTCGCACTCAAAAATACAAACAATTTATTGAAAATTGTTTCAACCTGTGTCCGCGGCAGGTTCTTCACGCGCGTACATTAGGATTCACACACCCGCGCACGGGAGAGAGAATGTTTTTTGACAGCGAGTGGCCGGAAGATATAAGCGCGCTCATTGCTAAATGGCGCGCTTATGAGAAAAACAGTCTAATGTAGCCACATCGGCTACCTTTAATCTGCATTATTTTTTGTTCGGCAATTCGAGTCCGTAGCCTTTTCGTTTGTCCTCTACTTTAAGGGCAAGGCTCAGTAAGAAAGCCAGCACTCCGAAGGAGGCAAAGACAATCATCGGCACGAGGTAGCCGTTGGTAGCCACGCGCAGTTTGCCGATCAGGAGCGGCACGAGGCATAAACCTACATTCTGAACCCAGAAGATAAGGCAATACGCCGAGCCGAGCACTTTCTCATCGATAATCTTGGGCACCGACGGCCACATGGATGCCGGTACGAGCGAGAAGCTGACGCCAAGAATAAGAATAGTAACCAACGCGAGTGTTTTAGACGGATATGCGGGCAGGACGAAGGCGAACACCAAATGGCATGCCGTCATAATCACTGCACCGAGCATCATCATCGAAGCGCCTTTACCCTTATAATCAATGAACGCTCCTAAGAACGGAGTGAGAACCATTGCGAGTATCGGGAACCATTTGAAGAGACCTGCCGCCTCGGCGTTGGTTACAATGATTCCTTCTGCGGGATTGCTCAGTGTCTCCTCGAGGAAATTGGTCGCGAAACGCTGGAAGGGGAAGATAGCGGAATAATAGAGCACGCAGAGCAATGCTACAATCCAGAACATCTTCGAGCGGAAGATCTGCGCCAGGTCGGATACATGGAACTCGTCCTCCGGATCTTTTTCCGCGGTAGCCTCTCCGATAGCCACCAGTTGGTTGTCAAACTTGGTATCCATGATGGTGAAGACGAAGAAATTGAGCAGACCGATGACGAGCAGCAGTGCCGCAAAAATCAGCGGAGCGGAAACAGAGTTAACCCCGTCCACCGCAAAGCGGCTACTAATCATCGGGGAGAGCCACATGGCCGCAAAGACGCCGAGACGCGCGATTGCCATCTCGAGGCCCATTGCGAGCGCCATCTCTTTACCTTTGAACCATTTAGCAAGAATCTTACTAACGGTAGTGCCCGCCATCTCACATCCGCAGCCGAAAATCATGAATCCGAACATCGCCAGTTTGGCTGACGCCGGCATTGTCACCCACCATGAATTGAGCCACTCGGCGCACGCCGTGGTCTGGAACCAATCAGAGATACCAATCACTTTGATTCCGGCTCCAATCACCATGAGTGAAGCGGAGAGGAGTCCCGTGAACCGGACACCCATCTTATCAAGGATAATACCCGCCAAGATGAGGAACCCGAACACATTGAGCAAGTATTCACCGGCTGCGTAGGTTCCGAAGACACCCTGGTCCCATCCGAGCGAGTCATTGAGCAATGACGCCAAAGGCGAGAGGATATCGACAAACATATAAGCGAAGAACATCATCGATGCAACAAGCACCAAGACCGTCCACCGCGCAGTAACACTATCACGAAGCGTTTTTTGAATCTTTTCTACCATAATTGTAAGAATATGAATTTTTCTTTTTCAGCCACTCTGCCTTTTTTTTCTCATATTCGGCATAGTGCGATTCCAAATAGCCATCAGCCATAGCATTTAGCATTTGGTCATTTACCATTTGGTTATTTTATACCCAGCTCTTTCTTGACAAGCGGAGTAACGTCAGCGGCATCAGCACCGATATGCACCATCGCCTGGCTATCAAAGATATAGGTGTATCCTTCGCGCTCACCGACAGCTTTTATAGCCTTTGACATTTTCTCATGAACCGGCGCGAGTAACTCCTGCTGCTTTTTCTGGATGTCTTGCTCAGCTGTTTGGTAGAACAACTGGATACGCTGCTGCATCTCCTGGAGTTCCTGCTGGCGGATCTGTTTGATAGCGTCTGCCATAGTAGCTTCTTGTGCCTGATAATCCTGCACCTTTTTCTGCCACTCTTCATTCATGGAAGCCAACTGCGTCTCATATTGACCCTGGATAGTGTCCATTTTCTGCCGTACTTGCGCTACTTCAGGCATTTGGGCAAAGAGTTCCTGCGTGTTAATGTGACCGAATTTCTGTGCGCTGGCAATCATTGGCAACGCCAGCATGATAGTGATAATAATCTTTTTCATTTTACAGTATTGTTTTTGTTGTATATTTAAATTATTTTTATTATCTTTGCAGTCGATTTGACATCTAAGTATGGAACAAGGCCGAGTTTTTGGTGGTGATTGTACACCGT
>JAGKVE010000073.1 GCA_021152555.1 Bacteroidia bacterium
ATCTTCGGGATAATCTCGCCGCCCTTTTCAACCCATACGCGGTCACCCGGACGGATATCCAGCGACTTAATGAAATCTTCGTTATGCAGCGTAGCGCGTTGAACGATTGTCCCGCTCAGTTGTATCGGCTCTAAGTTGGCAACAGGCGTAACGACGCCTGTCCTGCCCACCTGATAGGTAATCTCTTTGAGAAGGGTCAGTTGTTTCTCCGCAGGGAACTTATACGCAATCGCCCAGCGAGGTGTTTTGGCGGTATAGCCGAGCTCTTCTTGCTGCGCAAGGTTATTAACCTTGAGCACGATACCGTCTGTGGCTACAGGAAGGTTTTTGCGCTCCGTGTCCCAATAGGCGATATACGCCATCACCTCATCCACGTTCTTGCAAACCTTAATCGCATCGGAGATATGAAACCCCCATTCGCGGGCTGTCGAGAGTCGCTCATAATGGGTCTTGCCGGGCAGGTTCTCGCCTAACATATAATAGAGGTAGGCCGTCAATCCGCGTCGCGCCACTTCACGCGGGTCTTGCAGTTTGAGTGTGCCGGAGGCGGCATTGCGTGGGTTGGCGAACAGCGGTTCTTCCTGTTCCTCGCGTTCTTTGTTCAGGGCTTCGAACCGTTCCCATGGCAGCAACACTTCGCCGCGCAGTTCAAAGGAATCCGGTATGTCGTTCCGCTCAATCCGCCATGGGATGGACGGAATGGTTTTGATATTCTGGATTACATCGTCGCCCTGCTGTCCGTCGCCTCGTGTGAGTGCGCGAACGAGTTGCCCGTTTTCGTACCAAAGGCTGATGCTTAATCCGTCGAATTTTAACTCGCAGACAATCTCTGCGCCTTGCGGCAGTTTTCTTACCCACTCCTCAATCTCTTCGCGGGAATAACTATTCGCCAGCGATAACATCGGGTACTTGTGCTTAACCGTCTCGAAGGCCTTTCGCCCTTTCTCCTCCCCTTGTGGGGAGGTCGGGTGGGGTTTCTCCAAATCACTTCCCACATGCTGCGTCGGACTCTTCGCATCAAACATATCCGGAAACATCGCCTCCAGTGCTTGCAGGCGATGCATCTTCTCGTCGAACTCACGGTCCGAGAGAGTAGGCATATTCAGTACGTAGTACTTGTAGTTAGCCTCATCCAACTCCTTTCGCAGCGCACGTATCTCCTCGCGTTCGGGTTCTTCTATCTGGCTGAATAAATCCATGAATTTGCAATCCTCATTACCTCGCTATCATTCGCCGCTGATAGACTTGCCCGTTGAAATAAACATATACAATATACATGCCTGGGGCGGAGGGCAGTTCCACTTCGTAGTAGGCGGATGTAATCTCTTTGCGGGCAATCTGTACGCCGTTTACGCTATAAATGGCATAGTAACTCTTGCCTGTCTCGGAATGAGCGTTCTGAATAATCAGTTGCCCTGCTTCTCCGCTTATTATTTCTGCAGAATTGAGTTGTGGCGTCGGGTCATAGAACAGGGTGCTGTCTAATTTCAGTCCGACTAATACAGGATCATGGTCGGAGCAACGGAACATCGTTTCGTCATCCGAACGCTGGTAGTTATATTTGTCGTCTTCGTCGGAGTTGATATGATAGCTCGCCACTCCGGTTATCTGTCCGTAAAGCGAACTGTTACATAGTGCGTGGTCGATGTAACTCGCTTTCCCGCCGAACATATAACTGTAACTGCTGTCCGCATGGAACGCACGGTGGAGGTCAATCATTCCGTTGTCCGTGAAAAAAAGAACAGGAGACGTCTTGGCGTGGGAGTTGAGATCGCCCATGATAAGAATGTCGTTGTCGCGGATACTGCTGTTCGAACGGTATGAGTTGTAATAATTGACCACGGCGTAAGACTCGTTTCTTCGGCGGCTTTCGGAGTCGCTGCCGCCCGTCATCGCCTTGAAATGGTTGATAGAGTAGATAAACTTCTCGCCTGTCGCTTTCTCGCGGAAACATACCATCTTCTTGCGGTCTGCCAGTTCGGTATCTATATGGACGGGTTCGCCGATGGGTTCCACTGTGTTCGCGTCATAAACAATATCCGATTTCTGGAAGTCCGTTGCGGCTTGGTTGGCGCGGAAAAAATGATAGTCGCGTCCGGGCAGGTTTTTGTTCAGGTCATTGACAATTTCTTGCAGTGCATCGTCGCCTTGTTCCAACTCGCAAAAACCGAATATATCCGCATTTATCTGTTTCAGTGCAGCACTTATCTTGGCGCGCTGGGCTTGGTGTTCCGAGTAACTGCTGGCACCTAACGACCCCATGTTCACCACAAAATAGTTCTCTAAGTTGAACCCGCATACCAACAACCGGTAGTCGCCTAAATCCGGCAAACCTTGTGCCAAGTCCGCGCGTGTGTTACCGCTCCATGTGCCGCCTTCAAAACTCAACTTGCTCGTTGAGTTGACGCGGGCCCTCAAACCGTAAATTTTCTCGCCGCAACGGTGATAACCGCTCACGCCGGTCAGTGTGAAGCTGCAATGACCGTTGACGTGCATCGCCGTGATATATTCCTGAGAACCGCCAATGCCCTGATTGTCAGGCTCGAACATGCGCCACGGGGAAACAACTAAACCGTTACGGTTCGAATTGGAGCATACTACTATCGGCATGTCGAAGACCACCGTCTGGCCAACATACGCCGATAAAGCCTGCTGCGCGGACCATGTCTGAGGGTCGCCCGCGGGGATATGTACCTGGCTTGCGCATACGCGCGCAAATGCCAATAGTATAAGGAGTGCAAAGGGCTTTTTCATGAGCTTGTTAAGTAAAAACGCGACAAAGGTACTGATTTTTTTTCAATTGTGCAAATTTTTGCTCATAAAAAATACTATAAAACTTGTGTATTCAAATAATTTGTTGTAACTTTGCAGCGAAAATAATTTTTTTTATGTCATTCACGGAATTTTGGACGTTCATTAAAATTCGTAAATGGGGCAAGTACGTTATTACGATCCTCGCCTTCGCAGCCGTTTTTCTCTTCATCGGTGATCAAAGTTTGATACAATTCGCCAAGAGAGGAAGGGAAATACGCCACCTCGAAGAGCAGCGCGATATGTACCGCAAAGCTACGGATAAAGCGCAACGAGAAATCCAGGCACTTCATAACACGGACAGCCTTGAGCGCTTCGCGCGCGAACATTATTATATGCACACGCCCAACGAGGATATTTATTTGATTGACGAAGATTAAATTTGTGCTCGAACCAATATCGAGCCGATATCGAACCGTTATCGAGTCAATATCGAGCCGTTATCGAGAGATAATCGTATCCTGCCGAACCCTATAATATACAAAGTATATTATTCCTTGATTTTGAAATGACTAAACGAAAGAAATGAAACAATGAGAAAATCTACCATTATACTTATCATCGGTCTGGTTATTTTAGCCGTCGGTGCCGGGCTGAGTGTCGCGAAGATTGAGCCTTGGGCAAACTACGTTCTCATCGCAGGCGCCATTGTTGTCATCATTCGTGGTTTTGTCCGCACACACGAAAAAGACGAATAACCGTTTAACGTCGCGATAGCGACCATTTTAACTATTTAACTATTTAACGTTTATGCGCGACGAAGTGCGTCATGAACATATAATTTTAGGAGTTGACCCCGGTACACTTTTTATGGGGTATGCTTTGCTGCATACGGTCGGACAACAGGTTGAAATACTGGAGTTTGGAGCGTTCGATGTGCACAAAATTGAAGGACAGTATCCCCGTCTGCAAAAGGAATTTTTCTTCCTTCAGGATTTAATCGAGAAATACCACCCTTCTTGTCTTGCTATCGAGACCCAGTTTGTGGACAAAAACCCTCAGACGATGATAAAAATTGTCCACGCACAGGGCGTCGCTATCGCAGCTGCGCTTAGTAAAGACGTGCCTGTTTATGAGTATTCGCCGATGAAAATCAAAATGGCGATTACAGGAAACGGACATTCGTCCAAGGAACAAGTGGCCGGAATGCTCCAGCGCTTCCTGCATATTCCTGAAGACCAAATGCCCAAAAAACTCGATGCAACCGATGCGCTCGGAATAGCCTATTGTCATTACCTGCAACTCGGTCTCCCTATAAATGAGGATGCCGGAGCAAAAGACTGGACCACTTATGCCAAACGCAAGGGACTGACGGATAAAGGCTTAACGGGCCCTGCGGCGCAATTAGCTGCGGTCTTGGCAACGGTAAAAAAGAAAAAATAATAACAGTCTTTTGACTTTCTACTTTTGACTTTTGACTAAAATTTAATATTTTTTATCCCTAAAATTTGGTAGTCTCATTTTTTTGTTGTACCTTTGCACCGAAAATGAATCTGTCAGCGAGCAACGCGAGCGGTCTGTCAGTGAAACGGTCTGTCAGCGGAGCGGTCTAACAGTGAGTGAAACGATCAATCAAAAAATTCAATTTTTTATATACTATGGCTTACAAAATTTCTACTGACTGCGTTGCGTGCGGTACATGTATTGACGAATGTCCTGTTGGAGCTATCTCCGAGGGTGAACACTATTCTATCGATCCTGAGGTTTGTATCGAGTGTGGTACTTGCGAGGGAGTTTGTCCAAGCGGAGCAATTAGCCTCTAATGGATGTAAAAAGTACATTTTTTAACGTAAATGGTGTATTTTTGAGGGACTAATATCGTTAGTCCCTCATTTTTTTCTAAAAAATGTAACCTAAGTATTGCAAATATGGATTTTTTTTTGTAATTTTGCAGCGGATTTTAATGTTTTAATTGATTTTGACAAAAATATAACACCATATAACCATGTTAGACGCGTTTTTTAGAATTCACGATTTCTTGGTAGAACACTCGTTCATGCCAATTAGAAGACAACTAATGGACGAGATAAACTGGGAGGATCGGTTGATTGCAATCAAAGGAGGTAGAGGGGTCGGAAAAACCGATTTCTTGCTATCGCGTGTTAAAGAAATTGAAACGGAATGGAACCGCCGGGTGGAGGAGGATGGCAGCGGTAAAAGAAAACGCAGGAAGGATGCCAAAGTCATTCGGCCCTGCCTGTACGTCAGCCTTAACGATTTTTATTTTACGGATCATACCATCGTAGAGTTGGCAAGCAAGTTCGTCCGTTCGGGGGGGCAATACCTCTTCCTTGATCAGCTCTTCAAATACCCCAACTGGTCAAAAGAACTGAGACGGTGTTATAATAAATATCCGACTTTGCACGTCGTTTTCTGTGCTACGCCTGTCATGCCGATTGATGAGGATAACAATGTGCTCGCGGATATCGTCAAAACGTATAACTTGCGTGGCTTCTCGTTCCGCGAGTATCTCAACCTGCAGACGGGACTCAGTCTGCGCTCGTATACCCTCGATGAAATTATCCATCGTAGTGCTTCCATCTCGCGCGAGATTTGCGAACGCGTCCATCCGCTGGATTACTTCAACGCCTATCTGGACCACGGTTATTATCCTTCCTATCTGGAGTCCAAGTCTTTTGAGTCCGAAGTGTTGAAGGTGATGAACAGCCAGCTGGAGGTGGATGTGCTGATGATCAAGCAGATTGACGTGTCGTGTCTGCATAAACTGCGCAAATTGCTTTATATACTGATGCGTGAAGCACCCTGCGCGCTCAATGTTAGCAACATCTCTGAGGAAATCAAACTGAGCCGTGCAACTACAATGAACTATATCAAATACCTCAAGGATTCACGACTTATTAATTTGCTTTATTTGGAAGACAAGAATTTCCCGATGAAACCGACCAAGGTCTATATGCACAATACAAACCTGGCACGGATGATTTTTACACGCGAGATAGATAAAATGGATCTCTATGAAACCAATTTCTATACCGCTATTCATGGGCAGCACAAGGTCAATGCAACCGATAGAAGCGCAATGTTCATTGTGGATAATAAATATTTCTTCGACGTACGTGAGAAACCCTCTGCACGCGACACAATCCGTCCGACGGCTGTCGGGGAATTGGAACTCGGGCGCGGGAACCAGATACCGCTCTGGCTATTAGGATTCCTGTACTAGGCAACTAGTCTACTAGTCTACTAGTCAACTAGAAAACTGTTTCAAACAACAATAAAAAACAAATTATTATTAGTCTTATGGCAAAAGAGAAAAAATTTATGACCATGGATGGTAACGCAGCTGCGGCGCATGTGGCTTACATGTTCACCGAGGTAGCTGCTATCTATCCTATCACGCCGTCGTCTCCGATGGCAGAGAACGTGGACGAGTGGGCTGCCGCAGGTCGCAAGAACCTGTTCGGCGAGACCGTTCTCGTGCAGGAGATGCAGTCTGAGGCAGGTGCCGCAGGTGCTGTTCACGGTTCGCTGAACGCAGGTGCACTCACCACCACTTTCACGGCTTCGCAGGGTCTGCTGCTGATGATCCCGAACATGTACAAGATTGCCGGTGAGCTCATCCCGTCTGTCTTCCATGTATCGGCTCGTACGCTGGCAAGCCACGTGCTCTGTATCTTCGGTGACCATCAGGATGTCATGGCTTGCCGCCAGACCGGTTTCGCTATGCTCGCTGAGGCTTCCGTACAGGAGGTAATGGACCTCGCAGGTGTGGCTCACTTGGCAACGATCAAGAGCCGCGTGCCGTTCCTCAACTTCTTCGACGGCTTCCGTACCTCGCACGAGTACCAGAAGGTAGAGGCGATAGATATGGAGGATCTCCGTCCGCTCGTTGATTGGCAAGCTGTTCAGGAGTTCCGTGAGCGTGCCCTCAGCCCGATGCGTCCGGAGATGCGCGGTATGGCGGAGAACCCCGATGTCTTCTTCGCTCACCGCGAGAGCTGCAACCGTTACTACGACGCAGTGCCGGATATCGTTTCCGATTATATGAAGGAGATCAGCAAGATCACCGGCCGTGAGTACCGTCCGTTCAACTACTACGGTGCTCCCGACGCAGAGAATATCATCATCTGTATGGGTTCCGCTTGCGAGGCTATCCGCGAAGTCATCGACTACGAGGCTGCCAAGGGTAATAAGAAACTCGGTATGATCAACGTACACCTCTATCGTCCGTTCAGCCTCAAGTATCTGCAGGAGGCACTGCCGGCATCGGTTACGCGCATCTGCGTGCTCGACCGTACCAAAGAGCCGGGCGCTAACGGCGAACCGCTCTACCTCGATGTACGCGATGCACTCCTCGAGCTCGGTCTGAAGGATCTGCTCGTGGTTGGCGGACGCTACGGTCTGGGTTCCAACGATACCACTCCGGCGCAGATGTTGGCTGTCTTCGAGAACCTCGCTCTGCCCGAGCCGAAGAACCACTTCACCGTAGGTATCAACGATGACCTAACCTTCACTTCGCTGCCTGTTGGCGAGGAGATCGCGATGGGTGACGCTTCCCTCTTCCAGGCTAAGTTCTACGGTCTCGGTGCCGATGGTACCGTCGGTGCTAACAAGAACTCTGTGAAGATCATCGGTGACACCACCGACAAATACTGCCAGGCTTACTTCTCTTACGATAGTAAGAAATCCGGTGGATTCACTTGCTCCCACCTCCGTTTCGGCGACGAGCCTATCCACTCGACCTACCTCGTTACCACGCCTAACTTCGTGGCTTGCCACGTTCAGGCGTACCTCCAGATGTACGATGTCACCCGCGGTCTGCAGGACGGCGGTACGTTCCTCTTGAACACCATCTGGGAGGGAGACGAGCTGGTTAAGAACCTGCCGAACAAAGTGAAGAAATACTTCGCTGACCATAAGATTAAAGTGTATTACATCAACGCTACCAAGATTGCGCAGGAGATCGGTTTGGGCAACCGTACCAACACCATCCTCCAGTCTGCTTTCTTCCGTATCACCGAAGTCATCCCTGTTGAGAAGGCAGTAGAGGAGATGAAGCATTTCATTGTGAAGTCCTACGGCAAGAAGGGCGAGGATGTCGTTAATAAGAACTACGCAGCTGTGGACCGCGGCGGCGAGTATCAAGAGCTCGCTATCGATCCCGCATGGTCGAGCCTGCCTGCTGATCCCGCTAAGGACTACGGCGATGAGCCGGAGTTCATCACCAAGGTCGTTCGTCCGATCAACGGTCAGGACGGTGACCTCCTCCCGGTTAGCTCGTTCAAGGGCATCGAGGATGGTACATGGCCTGCAGGTACCGCTAAGTTCGAGAAACGCGGTGTGTCTGCTTTCGTTCCGGTTTGGACCTCTGACAACTGTATTGAGTGTAACAAGTGTGCGTATGTTTGTCCTCACGCTTGTATCCGTCCGTTCGTTTTGGATGAAAAGGAGTTAGCTGGGCTTAATTCCCTCCCTTGTGGGGAGGGCCAGGGTGGGGT
>JAGKVE010000014.1 GCA_021152555.1 Bacteroidia bacterium
TGATGAAGACCTGCATAGCCGTTACCGGGTCATCCTTTTGGCGGAGCAGACGGCCGTAATGATAGCAGGCATGAGCATAATCAGTTGAGAAGTGAGCGTTTAGAGCTGAGAGAAGTGGATTGTTAAAAGAAGACAATGTCTCATAGGCTTGCGCCAACGAGAGACTGTCATCATACATCTGTTCACAGGCACGCAGGCTATCCGCCGTACGTACCACCGTTTGCGCTTTGCGCAGGCCGTGCGGCGAACAGGCAATGAGAGAGCAAGCGAGCAACAAGTACAATATGTGGTATGATTTGCGCATTCCGAGTGCAAAGATAGTAAAAAAAGAAGAACCACAATGTGATTCTTCCCGTTGACCTAAATGCGTATTCATCACAACTTCATTTACGCCAGTTTGTTTACAAAGCGAGCCAGTTTCGATTTGAGATTAGCAGCTTTGTTGTCGTGAATGATGTTGCGTTTAGCCAGTTTGTCGAGCATAGAGCTTACTTTAGGCAGAGCAGCTGCGGCTGCGGCTTTGTCAGTAGCTTTGCGCAGTTCGCGCACAGCATTACGGGCTGTTTTAGCATAGTAGTGATTGTGTGCTTTGCGCGCAGCCGTTTGGCGAATACGCTTCAAAGATGATTTGTGGTTTGCCATCTTGTTAATTTTTTTATGTGCTTTGCACGTTAAACCGTTAACTTGGAAAGCACTTCATTTGTTAATATCCCTTGGCGATGAGAGGAAAAGCCTTGGGACTTGACTTTAGGGAAGGTCTTTGTAGTGCCAAGGGGAATCGAACCCCTATTGCAAGAATGAAAATCTTGAGTACTAACCGTTATACGATGGCACCGGATGATTTACAATTTGACATGTACAATGCACGATGTAACCGTGTTTGTGTCAAAAGCGGGTGCAAAAGTACTGCTTTTTTTTTGAATACGCAAATATTTTTGCATTTTTTTATAAAAAAGATAGAAAAAACTTGTGTATGTGATTTTTTTTTTGTACTTTTGTCGCCGAATTCCGTGTGCGCGCATATGGACGCGCCTGCACATGAATAGTTAAGGTATAAAGTACACTGTACAGAATAAAATATAATTATAAAAATACAAATGGAAGAAAAAGAAAAGTATGATGGATCGAGTATTCAAGTGCTCGAAGGGTTAGAGGCGGTGCGTAAACGTCCTGCGATGTATATCGGCGATATATCGCAAAAAGGTTTGCACCACCTTGTTTATGAAGTAGTGGACAACTCGATAGATGAGGCACTCGCCGGTTTCTGCAACGAGATAGCCGTTCATATCAACGAGGACAATTCCATTACCGTTCAGGACAACGGTCGTGGTATCCCTGTAGATATGCATCCGAAGGAGCATAAGAGTGCGCTGGAGGTTGTAATGACCGTTCTTCATGCCGGCGGCAAGTTCAACAAAGACAGTTACAAAGTGTCCGGCGGTCTTCACGGTGTTGGTGTGAGTTGCGTTAACGCGCTTTCCACCAAGATGCACGTAGAGGTATACCGTGACGGTCAGATTCATTGCCAGGACTATGCGAAAGGAAAGCCTCTGGCACCTGTTCATACGATTACCGAGGAAGAAGCTATCGGCAATTGGGAGCAACGGAAAACCGGTACCTTCGTACAGTTCTGGCCGGATAATACCATCTTTACCGAGACCGTATATCATTGGGAGATATTAGCAAACCGTATGCGAGAGTTGGCATTTCTGAATGCCGGCATCAAGATTGTGCTCAAAGACAAACGTGTGGTTGACGCGGAAGGAAACTGCAAGAAAGAGACATTCTATTCCGAGAAGGGACTTTCCGAGTTCGTGCGTTATGTCGACGGCACCCGTACACCGCTTATCAGCGAGGTAATCCATCTGAATACCGACAAATACGGAACGCCGGTAGAAGTAGCGATGATCTACAATACCGATTTCAACGAGAACGTACACTCCTACGTCAATAACATCAACACGATAGAAGGAGGAACCCACGTAGCGGGTTTCCGCGCCGCCTTGACCCGCGTGATGAAGAAATACGCGGAAGAGAGCAAGATGCTTGAGAAAGCCAAACTGAAGGACAAAGACGGCAACTCGACAATCGACCCCAACGATTTCCGCGAGGGGCTGACGGCCGTTATCTCCGTAAAAGTAGCCGAGCCGCAGTTCGAGGGGCAGACAAAGACCAAGCTTGGGAACTCAGAGGTAGCCGGTATGGTGAGTGCAGCGGTAGCCGAAGCGCTGCAGAACTACCTGGAAGAGCATCCTGATGACGCAAAGAAGATAGTAGAGAAAGTTATCCTGGCCGCCCAGGCCCGTATTGCCGCCCGTAATGCCCGTCAAAGCGTGTTGCGCAAGAGTCCGTTGAGCGGCGGAGGTCTTCCAGGCAAGTTAGCCGACTGCGTGAGCAAAGATGCCGCAGAATGCGAATTGTTCCTTGTCGAGGGAGATAGTGCCGGCGGAACCGCAAAGACCGGACGTGACCGTGTACACCAAGCCATTCTTCCGCTCCGAGGTAAGATTCTGAACGTGGAGAAAGCAATGGAACACAAGGTATTCGAGAGCGAAGAGGTACGCAATATATTCACCGCTCTCGGCATCACTTTCGGTACCGAAGAGGACCCGAAGGCGTTGAACCTCAGCAAAATCCGTTACCATAAAGTGATTATCATGGCCGATGCAGATGTGGATGGTGCCCACATAGCCACGCTGATTATGACCCTATTCTTCCGTCATATGAAAGAAGTGATTGAGCAAGGTCACCTTTACATAGCATGCGCACCTCTGTACAAATGTTCCAAAGGCAACTACAGCGAATACTGCTGGAACGACCAGCAGCGTTCAGCGTTCATTCTCAAATACGGTAACGGGGACGAGAAGCAAATCAAGACCCAGCGTTATAAAGGTCTTGGTGAGATGAGCGACGAGCAGTTATGGGAGACGACCATGGATCCCGAGCGCCGCGTTCTCAAACAAGTAACCATCGAGAATGCCGCAGAGGCGGACCGCATCATAGCAATGCTGATGGGCGACGATGTAGCTCCGCGTAGAGAGTTTATAGAAGAGAACGCTACATACGCTAACATTGACGCATAACCCCCTACCCGGAGAACCGAACCTGCTCAAGAAAGATTCCAAAACACCAAAAAGACAAAGGAATGAGGATAGCAGTATATTGTAGTGCAAAAGATGCGATTCCCGAGGAGTATTTGGCTCTTGGAGACGCGTTGGGTCACTGGCTTGGCGAGCAAGGCGACACACTTGTCTATGGCGGTGCAACGGGCGGTTTGATGTCCCGTACGAGCAATGCAGCCAAGGCCTCCGGCGCCCATATAGTAGGCGTAATACCTCCGCGCATCAAAGCCGCAGGACGGCAGGCATCGAACTGCGATTACCTGATTGAGGTGGACAACATGTCCGAGCGCAAGCAGCGTATGCGGGACGAGTCAGACATGATTGTTTGTCTTCCCGGCAGTTACGGCACTCTTGACGAGATGATGGATGTTATATCCAGCGCGATAGTCGGAGAGCATCACAAGCCTATTTTCATATTGAACCACAAAGGTTTTTACGCTCCTCTCAAACAGCAACTGGAATTGATGAAATCCTTACAATTCATACCTCAAGACGAGCACTACAAGCCTGTCTTTGCGGACACAATAGAAGAGTTGTTAACTATACTTAAAACCAAACACATATGAACCTATTTACTGCCAGACTGACCGGCAAAATGCTATCAACAGAGGCATTTGAAAAAGTCGTTCGTGAGATGCAAGAGCGTGTAGCACGCTGGCGCCGCATCGAGAAATCGCCCGAGTTGGCGGAGTACAACGAACTCAAGAAACTCATTGAGAGCAGCGATTTTCAAGAGAACAAAAATACTCTTGAGACCCGCAAGTACAAAGACACCGACGAGGGGCGCAAGGTAAAGGCCTTTGAGCGTCTGAGTTCAAGCATGCGCATGAAAGGTTACAAACATGCGCTGGAAAGCGAGACCTTTCAGGCATTTTTGAAGTTCCAAGAGAGCGAGGATTTCCAGAAAATCCACAGCGTAAAAGAGCGTCTCAAATCCAGCGAGTTGAGAATGTTCAACATGATTTACCGCTCAGCCTTCTACAAGAACTACACGAAGGTGATGAATTCTACGGAGTTGAAACAGATGAATGCTTTGCAAGAAGAAATCTCGACCGAAGATTTCCAGAAACGTAATGCATTCTGGGCAGACTCCAAACGCTGGCAGCACTCAGACGACTATCAGAAAGAGCAGCGTTATCTTGAGTTAGCCAACTCGGATGATATCAAGTTCTTCTTCAAGCAACGCGAAGAGCGCATCGACTGGGCAGAATTGTTCCGTCCCGCTTTTGACGATGACATGTCGAGTTCCAAGAACTGGAAGCCCGGGTTCGGTTATGCTAATCCGGCCGCCAAAGACGGTCATTCACGAACCAGCGAGCTTCAGGCATATAACGCAGGAAAGAACACTTTCTTTGCCGACGGCCGAATGGATCTGGAGATACACGAAGAGAGCAAGAAAGCAGTGGCATGGGACGAGAAAAAAGGTTTCATCGAACATGTATTCAACTATACGTCCGATGTTATGAACACCAAAGAGTCTTTCTCGCAATCGTCCGGAATGTTCGTAGCCAAAGTACGCAGTCAGGGAACCGGCCACCATTTCTTTGGTTTGACGACCGGCAAACCCGGCAGTCCGATGATCGCCCTCTACCATTACAACGGCGATGTACACCAACTGGGTCTTGTTGACGGAGCAAAGACGCAGATGGCAGACCTGACGGGTATGCTGCGCTCGATGTACTATGTATATACATTCC
Organism: Bacteroidia bacterium; assembly: GCA_021152555.1. Classification (GTDB taxonomy): domain Bacteria; phylum Bacteroidota; class Bacteroidia; order Bacteroidales; family Paludibacteraceae; genus Colicola. The sequence continues at coordinate 4,820 of JAGKVE010000014.1, forward strand.
GCTGGACAAAGAACGAGCTAATCTGGTTCGTCAATGACATGGAGGTTCTGCGTTTACCGAACCGTTTGCCTAACGAGCCGATGTTCTTTGTTGCACAAAGCTGGCTTCCGGGCAACGAAAAAGGCGGCGAAGGCAAACTGAAAATCCAATGGGCACGCGTTTATCGTGGCGTAGAAGACTCTATTCTTGCACAGCGTAATGCAGCAGAGAAAAAAGCAGCAGAGAAAAAGGAAGCAGAAAAAGAGTAAGATATGTTTTTAATAGCCGGTCCATGCGCCATAGAAAACCGAGACTGCGTCATGCAGACAGCAGAGACACTACGCCGTCTTTGCTATAATCTCGGCATCACGCTGTATTTCAAATCCTCGTTTGACAAGGCAAACCGGACCAATGCCTCTGCACGCGGCGTCGGCATGGATGAGGGTTTGGCAATACTGCAGGAAGTAAAGACGCAGTTCGGCTTGCCTATCTTAACCGATGTACATGAGTCATGGCAATGCCAGGAAGTAGCGGAAGTGGCCGATGTGCTGCAAATTCCCGCCTTCCTCAGCCGCCAGACAGATTTGCTGCAATCAGCCGCAGCCACAGGGCGAATAGTAAACGTCAAAAAGGGTCAGTTTATGGCGCCATGGGACATGAAGGGCGCAATAGACAAGATAGAACAGAAAAATCCCAACGCAGCACGCGAAGGTCATATATGGCTTACCGAGAGAGGTTCATCGTTTGGTTACGGCCGGTTAGTGGTAGATATGACTTCGCTCGTTGAGATGCGGCGTTTCGGGTGCCCGGTTATCTTTGACGCCACCCACTCAGTACAGCAGCCTTCATCTCCAAGCGGTGTGACAGGAGGAAACCGCGCCATGGTTCCTTATCTAATGCGCGCCGCATTAGCTGTAGGTATAGACGGCCTTTTTATCGAGACACATCCCCATCCCGAGCAGGCGATATCCGATGCCGCAAACCAAGTACGTTTGGCGGACATGGAAACACTGCTCAAACAAGCAATAGAAATAGATTCTCTCATATCGAAACAGTAAAAGCATGGACGCAACCATCACCATTTATTGCAAAAACACCCACACTTATAACGAGGTACCCCGCGGTATTTCGCTGATCGAGCTGAAAGATTTATTACACATTCAGCTTCCCTACCCGATTATCGCAGCCCACGTCAACTATAAGGTGGAGAACCTGGATTTCCGCCTCTACAAGCCCAAAGATGTAGAGTTTTTGGACGCGAGTACGCCGAGCGGAATGCGTGCATATGTGCGTACATTAGGAATGGTGCTGGCATGTGCAGTAAATGAATTGTACCCGAAAATGGACCTGCGCGTAGAACACCCTATCAGCAAAGGATACTATTGCACACTTCAGTGGCACATTGCGAAAGACGAAGATTTAGAGAACAAGAAAGAGCCGCCAGTCATCACTCCTGAGATAGTGAAGACCATCAAGGCCCGCATGCAGAGCATCATCTCCGAAAACCGCCCTATCTACGAAGAAGAGAAACAAACAAAAGAAGTTATCCGCATGTTTGCAGAGCGGTATAATAACGAGAGTTCTATCTTTGAGACACTCGGAAACCCTTATTGCCGCTACTTCCGGATGGGCGATTTTATTGACTACTACACCAATGTACTGTTACCGAGTTCAGGGTACATCAATGTATTTGACTTAGTTCCCTTCAAAGACGGATTATTGCTCCGCATCCCTAACCGCCAAAACCCCACAATCCTTGAAGACGAGATTCCCCAAGAGAAGATGTTCTCGATTTTCCAGGAATACAACCGTTGGAACAAACTGCTGCATATCAATAACGTGAATGATTTCAATATTGCATGCAAAGACAAGAAATCATTCGAGATGATCAAGCTAGCCGAGGCACTTCACGAGAAGAAAATTGCGCAGATAGCGGATGCCATCGCGGCGAAACGTCCGAAAATAGTATTCATCAGCGGTCCGTCATCAAGCGGAAAAACGACATTCTCCAAGCGTCTTCAGATACAGTTATTGGTTGACGGCATCAAACCGGAAGTTCTTTCCATGGACGACTATTTTGTCAACCGCGTGGACACACCCAAGGATGAAAACGGCGAATTCGATTTTGAAACTGTTAACGCCGTTGATCTTCCTTTCTTCCGCCAACAAATGCACGATTTATTAGAAGGGCTGGAGGTAGATTTACCTACGTATGATTTTACCATCGGAGAGCGTGTTTTCCGGGGCCGCAAACTGAAACTGCAGAAAGATTCCGTATTGGTTATCGAAGGTTTGCACGCCCTCAATCCGTGTGTTTTGCCGGATGTAAGCAGAGACTTGACATTCAAGATTTTTGTATCCGCCCTGACAACCATCAACATAGACAACCATAACTGGATTCCGACAACGGATATCCGCCTGCTTCGCCGCGTTGTACGCGACTATAAATACCGCGGTTTTTCTGCGCAAGAGACTATCGCACGTTGTCCGAGTGTTATCCGAGGGGAACTGAAATGGGTGTATCCATTCCAAGAAGAAGCAGATGTGATGTTCAACTCCGCACTTATTTTCGAGTTTGCGGTCCTTAAACGCCACGCTGAACCAATCTTACAGGAAGTCCCGAAGTTCTGCGAAGAATACACCGAGGCCCACCGGCTGCTCAAGTTCCTGCAATACTTTGTACCGATTCCAGAACGCGAAATACCACCTACTTCATTCTTGCGTGAGTTCGTCGGAGGTAGTTCATTCCGCTACTAATGGCACATTATTTGTAATACTATGCATATGAAACAAATTTGGATATTATTATTAGCCGTGACCAGCCCATTATATATGTGCGCTGAAGACACTATACCAACAACAGTACGTGCTAACCTGTTGAATGAAATGCCGGGTGTAGAAGTGCTGCAAGATTCCTCTATCAGCATATTGCTGGATGCAGCGATGAAGGGCAAATACGAACTTGTCGAAATGGATGGATACCGTGTGCAGATTTATTCATCCAACCAGCAGCAAACAGCCAAGTCAGAGGCATTAGACTTGGAAAGCAAGCTGAAAGAACAACTCAGTCAAACCGTATACGTGCAATATCTCCCCCCGTTCTGGAAAGTGCGTTTAGGCGACTTCCGCACATACGAAGAAGCAAAAGAATACAAGAAACTCTTCGTGCAGCAATTCCCGGAAATGATGGGCGATACCTATATTGTGCGCGACAAGATACAAGTGCTACAATAATGAATTTACAAGATTTTCATAGTAATCCGGAGGTCACAGCGGCCATCTCTAAATCCGTAGAGACGACCTTACGCCAGATTGGAGAAAATCCTTCCCGCGACGGCTTGCTCAAAACGCCCTACCGGGTCGGAGAAGCATTACAATACCTGTGTAAAGGTTATAATGAGGACGCAGAGGCGATTTTACGATCCGCCCTCTTTGAAGAGGATTACCGCCAGATGGTGGTCGTCAAAGATATTGATTTCTATTCGCTCTGCGAGCACCACATGCTGCCATTCTTTGGAAAAGTACATGTTGCCTATATTCCCAACGGACGGATTACCGGGCTTAGCAAGATAGCCCGTGTAGTGGATGTCTATGCGCGACGCTTGCAAGTACAAGAAAGACTTACCACGCAGATCAAAGACTGTATTCAGAATACACTCAATCCTCTCGGAGTGATGGTGGTTATTGAAGCGGAGCACCTCTGCATGCAAATGCGTGGTGTCCAGAAACAGCACGCCATGACCGTCACTTCCGACTTCACCGGAGCCTTCAAGCAAGCCAAGACCCGCGAGGAGTTCATGAAACTGATAAAGGGTTAAGGTACCGGCATCGGCTCTACAGCACCTGAGCCCGTTACCACCCATATAGAATCCTGACGGACCAGACAAGATGAACAAATTGAACGAGTAGAGTCAATTATGTCGTCTATACCGGCTGCATCCAATAGAGAATAGAAGACTACATCCGAAGAAACGGGTGTAGTTTTATTTTGCGACATAGCATTAACTTTGTCAGCATTTAAATTTGCATATTCATCTGAATACCATATTAAGAATGGTACGTGGTATTCATTTTTTGATATCTGATAGGAGCCATGCAGAGATAATTTTCTCTCGTCATCCCAAAAACTCTCACCATGATCCGACATATACATCATTACTGCCGGACGATTCAAATTATCCAAATATTGAATAAGAGAATCCAAAAAGTAATCAGTATAAAGAATGGCATTATCATATGCATTTACCAACTTATCCTTGTTTTGCTCTGCAATCATGGAGTAACTGAAAGAGGATCCTAATGTAGGTTGATAAACAGCAAAAGACTGTGGGTACCGTAATTCATAACGGAAATGACATCCTAATGAATGCAAAACGAACATCTGCAAAGAGTCATTATTCATTTCAGATAGGGCGGTTATCATTTCTTCGTCATAATTATCTGTCACGTCAATGTTTTTAGCATATGAATAGGAATAATCACAGGCAGTCATTATTCTTTCTGTAAACAAAAAAGGTATTTGCTTTGTGATGAATCCCGCCTTGAATCCTGCTTCCTGAAAAGCCTCAGGTAAGGATCTTTCCTGATAGGCTTTTTCCTGTTCTCTTGCTGTGGCCCGAGAGAGAATTAACGGCACTGAATAAGAAGTCAGGTTTGCCTGAGAAAATGCGCTGTCATAGCTAATCAGATTTCTACGTTTTGCTAACAATGGAGTGGTATTTCTTTCATATCCATTTATTCCAAAATGATCATAGCGAGCTGTCTCTCCAATTACTAACACATATATTGCAGGATAGTCATACTCCTTTTTATTTATTCCGAAATGAAAAGAAACTACTTTTTTTTGAAAGCGGTTTTGCTGATAAGACGAACGAATAATATCCGTAGTTTCTAAGTATAGATTATATGGATAAATTTTGTATAACTTCATCCATACTAACCCTATAGCATCTGATATAGTGCTACTATCCGAGCGCTCATTGTGAACTTGTTTGAGAAAGATTACCATGGCAAAGAAGCCTATAACAATGGCCATAGGGAAACTAATATAAATTATTTTGCGGAAAAAGGGAGACAACAAATACTCGTTCTCCACTCGCATCGCAAGGATAAAATATAGAATCCAAAGTGTAACCACAAGGATACATGCAGGCCACATTGAAACAAGCAATTCAACTGCCTCGTGCATATCTGTATGAAAAATATTGGATAGAAATGCGGTTGAGGTTGACTGCTTATTCAAGTACAAACTCGCGATATCTATAGGAAAAAAGAGAAAGTTAAATACCCCCTCTACGATAAAATATGTCCTTGCCTTTAGAAATATGGCAGGAATTAATAACATAATGATTACTATAGCCAAATATGCAATTTTTCTGAGCCATGAAGACTCCAAATCAATTGCAACAAAGAGGGCGTAAAATATTGGTAACAACAGTAGCGCAAAGAGCAATACAATGCGTATAATATTTTGAATATTATGGCTCATCGTATTACCAGAATCTTGACAGCAGCATGCCCTCCCACGGCATTACAGAGCGCAGTATAAACTCCCGGCGTAGCTCGTCTGCCGTCTGGCAACTTGCCGTCCCAAACGGCTGTACCGCCATGACTACGCGTTTTGCATACCAAGTTTCCGCCGCTGTCTATTATATTTACCACCGTATTATCCATCAACCCGGCAATGCTGATTACCCCATCGTAATTCGGACGTACAGGATTAGGGAAGGCATACGCACCTTTCATGTCCTCATGGGCATCACTCGCATCACTCATGTACGAGGCTATACCTTTATCCGTTCCGACAAACACCTCACCGGTATTAGCGTGAATAGCAATTGATAGAATATTATTCGATGGCAACAAAGAATTATTCTCCGTAAAGTGCGCAACCGTAATGGTATCGTCCTCGATGAGATACAGACCGGAGTTAGCCGTCCCTATCCATATCCGGTTTCCGCCATCCACGGCCATGCAGTTGATTTGCTCTTCGCCTAACAGATAGTCACCAAGCCCTGTTCCGTCATTGCGGGGGATGATGATGCGGCGGCAGGCATTGCTTGTAAAGAAGTCCACATTTGACGGAATAGTGATTATTCCCTTTTCCGTCCCTAACCAAACACGATTGGAATGGTCTTGCACAAAACATCTCAACTGGTTTGGCACCAAAGAATTACCGTTTTGGTCAATGAAAGTGTTACGTTTAACACAACGGTCATCGCTGCCGATAGTCGGTGTGCCGTTGTCATTCAGCAGAAGTAATCCTGTCGTGTTACGCTGGTCCATCATCCATTTGAAGCGACCGTCCCGTTTGTCCGGCCATATGCCGGACGGGGTGGTAAAATGCAAATCTACGCCGTTTACACGGGGCATTATTGCGTGCCATTGCCCCGTCGGTGTCAGTATATGTATCGGCTGCCCGATTTCTGTTGGATTCAACACCCATAGATTACCCTGCTCATCAATCATCGCACCATCAGTACGTGTATAGAACTCTTCCAATACGTTTGGACTAACGGGGCGTAGCGTACTATTCTGCGCATGGTGATGTTTATAGGTTTCGTAATCGCGGAATTCTATCACGCCTGTTCCATACGTTGCCAAGAAGAAATGTCCGGCGTTCTGGGGATCAACGGCTATGCAGACGGGATCCAAGATACGGGCACCTAAGCGGCGCTCGAAATACTCCGGATTATAACGTCGCCAATTGGTTCCGTCATATATATTCATACTTGCCGCGCGTATATATTCTGCTGCCCAACGGCCGCCGACTGCTGAGTACATCTGATTATGGGCAGAGGTAACAAAATACCCTAAATTGCTGTTCGGACCATCTGAGTGATAATAATTGTCTCCTGACTTGTTCAGACGGATTAGTCCCCAACCTTCTTCACATAACCAGTATTCACCCTGCGAATAGACGGCGTCACGAATATGGTATTGGGTGCTTACTTGACTTATTTTTCCGTCATCTGTCAACCGACATAAACCAGGCCCACCAAGATAAAGCAATAGTTGTCCGCCCGACTCATGTATCCAGTAGATAGCTTGCGGGCTGACTAATTGCCAACTATTATCTTGACGGACATAAAGCGAGTCATGTTGCAGGGTATAGATTCTTCCGTTATGGACATCTGCATCATGTAACCGGTCTGTCAATAACGAAGACGAATGCCAGAACGAGTAATCCGTCATATTGTCTTTGAGCGATGCGCTGTATATCTTGTCCACTGCAAACGCGTATAACGTATCCCCTATCTCCAAAACGTGGCTCACATTTAACGATGCGGCTTCATCACCTATATAGTAGGTGTCCACAACTTCTCCTTTGCGGGTGTTGATAACTACTAGGCCGAATGGCATAGACAAATACACATTCTTTGCCCCTATATATATATTGTTGATATTTACTGATATTGAACCTGCCTTCAGGTAAATATCCGGTATCTGTTTTACATTACCGTCATCGCTCAATAAATCTACTCGGCCGTCTGTATATGCGATGACTAAAGACGTTGAACCAGGATCATACGCAATATGCGAAATCGAATTACCATTCAAACCTGTCGATTTGTTCCAATACTCTATCTCGCCATCTGTACGGTCTACGCTGAAGAGCGAACCATTAGCAAGACCATATACCCGGCGAGGAGACGCAGCTACTTCGGATGGACTGATGTATGACAGATGTAAGCGCCATTGCTGCATGCTTCCCATTATCTGTTCACTCGTTTTGTTTTCCACCGATTGCAAACTTTCCGGAGAGGCGTGTGGGTCAAACTCCACTAATCCTTCCGAGGTACCGATGTAAATCTTCCCATCCTCATCTGCAGCAAGTGATAGAATACCGTTTGCCGGGAATGCCGAGTTATCAGTTGTATAATGGACTAACACTTCTGTTGCATCGCTATTCAGCACATAGGCGCCAAGTGTTTCCGTTCCAACCCATATGTACCCGTTTGCATCCTCGCATATGGCAGTTATCGACTGGTCGGCAAAGGGATTTTCACCGTTTTCATCGGTTATAGAAGGAATACCGATGACATTGGAATTGAAGAAATCCGTCTCCGCGGCTATATATCCCAAACCTATATCCGTGCCTAACCATACGCGATTTCGGCGGTCTTGGAAGATGGTATATATTTTGTTCGGCTCAAAGGCACGACCATTAAGATCTTTAAACAAATGACGACGTACTACCCGGTCATCAGAACCATCGAACGGGGTACCTTTATCGTCCAATAGACAAAGACTGGCGTTGTACCGCGCCGTTCCGAACCATTTGTGATGCATATTTCGTTTGTCAAGCAACAATCCACCCGGAGTGTACATCTCAATAGGTTCTCCATTATCTTTCAAATCCACTGCGTGCCATTGGCCATTAACATCTAAGCACTGCAACTGAGAGGATGTACCGGCGTTTAGAAGCCATAAATTACCGGAATCATCATACGTTGCGAAATCCAAACGGGTGTAGTTCTTCTCTGCCCCTTCTACTGCAGATATCAATGTATTGTCACCGCCTGCTATATGCTGGCGAACAACTTCCTTTCCCCTAAACTCGCATAACCCGGTCCCATAACCGGATATGAAATAATGCGAATTGTCTTTGGGGTCAACGGCTACATTCATAAAGTCCAAAACAGGCAGACCGGTTTTACTTTGAATGGCAGAGGAACTAATATTGGTCCATTGTTCCCCGTTATACATCATCACAATACCCGGACGGAAGTATTGCGCTGCCCAACGACCGCCCTGAAGTACCCATAACTTGCCTTTGGAAAGAGTCATCCTATAGGGTATATTACTCAGCGGACCTTGCGGTTTGTAGGTCAGCCGTTCAGAGGCCGTAAAACGCACGATTCCCTCCGACTGCCCCGCATACCATTCACTCGTTGCATCTTTATAATGCTTTCCTTTATCTGTTTCCGGAGACACGCGACCACTACGCAATTCGCGCTTCCATACGCTGTAGTCCACTAAATTGTCACTCAACGCGCCACTATAAACGCTGTCTGTCGTAAACGCGTAGATACTGTCACCATGTACTAACACATCCTCCACATCCGTCTCCTTGCCGTTTGCGCGAAGCCAGTAACTGTCCACTAATTTAGTTTCACGCAAATCCAATGTCTGAACGCCAAAGGCGGTAGATAGATACGCTATACGATTGTGAATAGTCACGTTATGAATGGTCTTGCGCTGAGTCATGTCCTTGTCATACAACTCACCCACATATTTCACGCCATGGGATGTGAGTATATCAATTTTGCCGTTCCCGTAACCAATAACCAGTTGTTTCCCGGTCTCGTCGTAATGAATACAAGTAATCCCTGTACCATGCAATCCGGACTGACGATTATATATACGCAACTGTTCGCTCTCCTTATTCACACTATACAGACTGCCGTCTGAAATGGCATACACACATTCCGGAGACATTGCAATCTGGGTCACGTTGTTATACGCAAAATGCGTTGTCCAACGCTCGGCTCTCACCGGCATAAACAACACACTCATTATTAATATGACTAATTCACGCTTCACTTTTCAATTCTCAATTCTCTCACCAACGCTTCCAATGCGCGTGCACGATGACTGATACTATTCTTTACTTTAACAGGCAACTCGCCGAATGTTTTGTTGTATCCCTCAGGAATGAATATCGGGTCATATCCGAAACCGCCTTCTCCATATTCTTCCGTTGCAATTTTTCCGCGTACCACTCCTTCTACACACATAATCTCTTGCTTGAGGTTAATCAGCGTTATTACTGTACGAAATTGTGCGCCCCTGTCTGTTTTCCCTTGCAATTCACGCAGCGCTTTTGCCCGATTGGCGGCAAATATATCCGCCTCTTTCATTTCCTTCCCTGCTGGGAGAGATATGGTAGGTTCTTTTTTATACCACCTTGCCGTATAGACACCCGGTTCTCTGTTTAACGCATCTATTTCTAATCCCGTATCATCCGCAAATATGCCGTCTATATCCTTTACGCTCCGCGCATTACCCGTTTGCACATAATCCCATACAGCCTTTGCTTTTATCAAGCTGTTCTCTGCCAGTGTCGCCCCTGTCTCTTCTATCTCGCGGTCAAAGCCTATCTCGCGCAGACTCAGCACTTCTATCCCGATAGGCATTATCCCGCGAACCTCCGACAGTTTATGTTCGTTATTTGATGCAAAAACCAACCTCATTTGCGTATCCATGTTTGGTTGCGGCCTAAGAATCCGCGTCTGTCTAGTGAACCGCGCAGCACCAATTTGCCATCTTTCGGATATATTTTACCATAGTAGAACTTACCGGACTCCGGATCCAACACCTTGCCTCCTTCCAACTGGTTTTTCTCTTTGTTGTATTGCATGCCGCGGATAATGACCAGTCCTTCCAACGGCTTGTTATGGTCCGCGTCTTTGCATTGTTCACAACGCAAATCCGGATCACCGACTAACATTTTGGCTATCTTGCCGTAATACAACCCGTCGGAACTTTTGTAGATACTCACTATAGAGAAATTTTCTCCAGTCTTGTCATCTACCGTCTTCCAATCACCTAATATGCTGTTCAGCTGTGCGTACCCGTTCATTGTCATCCATAACGCGATGACCACACTCATGATCTTTTTCATCTTTTCTTTATTATTTTTATTAGTATTTACTTATATTCTCCTCAAAGAGAGACAAGCCTATATCCTAAATAAAGGGCATATACAAGCAGCAAGATTCCTCCTCCCCACCGTTTGATTTCCCGTTCTCTGTTGGTTTTGACGAACAACCATACGAGTATACTACCGACCGCCGCCATCCAAGTATCCAGTTCTATGCCTTCATATGCCGGTAAAGGACGTATCACGGCGCTCATCCCGAGAACAAAGAATACATTGAATATATTACTGCCTACTACATTGCCTAAAGCGATGTCAGAGTTGTGTTTCGTTGCGGCGATAACAGATGTCGCAAGCTCAGGAAGAGACGTACCGAGGGCAACTATTGTCAAACCAATAATAGCTTCGCTAACCCCCATTCGTGTCGCTAAATCAACTGCACTTTTTACTATCAGTTCGCCACCGATAACCAGTCCCGCCAAACCGCTTATAATGAATAGCACCGCTTTCCCTGTACTCAATTGCTTCATGTTTGGTACTTCGTCACCTTGCATTTCATTGGGATGGTCCTTGGCATGACGGAAGGTATTGTATAGAAAATAGCAGAAAAACAATAAAAGAATTATTCCGCCCATACGGCTGATGCCCCGGCTGTCCTCTCCGAACGGTGAGTTGATTGCCACAGCGGCAAAAACCAATATACCCGCAATAATAGATAATGGAATGTCAAAATCACGGCTGCGCTTCTGGGATACCACCGGATAAACCAATGCCGTCAAACCGAGAATGACAAACGTATTGATGATATTCGAGCCTAAAATATTTGTAATTGCCAAATCAGTAGATTCCTCCATTACAGACACCATGTTGACTACAAACTCCGGCATGCTCGTTCCGAAAGCGACTACCGTCAAACCTATTACGAGGTCACTGATTCCAAAATGTTTGGCAATAGACGAAGCTCCGTCCACCAACCAGTCGGCACCTTTTACGAGAGCGATAAAACCGACAATAATCAGTACTATGCTGATCCACCAACTATATGCTAATAATGACTCAATCATACATTAAATAAGAAATGCATTATATCACCATCCTGAACAAGATAATCTTTTCCTTCAGTCGCTAATTTACCTGCAGCACGGCACTGCGCTTCACCTCCAAGCTCGATGAAATCGGCATATTTGATAACTTCCGCGCGAATGAAGCCACGCTCAAAATCCGTGTGGATAACCCCTGCACACTGGGGAGCTTTCATTCCTTCTTTGAACGTCCATGCACGCACTTCATCGCTGCCTGCAGTGAGGAAAGTACGCAGTTTCAAAAGTGCGTAGGCTGCTTTAATCAGACGGTTGACACCTGACTCGGCAAGCCCGATTTCTTCAAGGAACATCTGCCGTTCTTCATAACTTTCCAATTCGGCTATCTCGCTTTCAATCTTTGCGGCAAGTACAATCACTTGTGCATCTTCCTCTTTAACCGCTTCACGCACTTGCTCCACGTATGCATTCCCGCTCACAGCTGAATCCTCATCCACATTGCATACATACATGACGGGCTTGTTCGTGAGGAGAAAAAGATCTCGCGCAGCAGCCTCTTCCTCTTTATTATCCAACTCCACAGTACGGGCATTTTTGCCCTGAGACAGCGCATCGCGGTACTTGACGAGCACCTCCAACTGTAATTTAGCCTGTTTGTCTCCACCGGCTTTGGCTGCTTTCTCGCATTTCTGGATACGGCTTTCCACAGTCTCCAGATCCTTGAGTTGCAATTCTGCGTCTATAATCTCTTTGTCACGTACAGGATTGACACTTCCATCTACATGCACAACGTTCTCGTCATCAAAGCAGCGTAATACATGAATAATCGCGTCTGTCTCGCGGATATTAGCGAGAAACTTGTTTCCTAATCCTTCTCCCTTACTTGCTCCTTTTACCAGTCCGGCTATATCCACTATTTCCACCGTTGTAGGAATAACGCCGCGTTCAGGCTTGCATATCTCGCCGAGTTTGATGAGGCGCTCATCAGGAACTGTGATAACGCCAACATTCGGCTCAATTGTACAGAATGGGAAATTGGCACTCTGCGCCTTTGCATTGCTTAAACAGTTAAAAAGCGTACTTTTGCCCACGTTGGGCAATCCTACTATTCCACATTGTAATGACATATATCTTTTGTTTAATATCTTTTTATTTTGACAAAATGATGACTATACTCTCCCGTTTCGGTATTAATAATGCCGTTGGAATCGAGCTTTTCCACTTTCACTCGTCCGGAACAGTGAACGACACGTTCTGCATCGATGATAATACCTACATGGCTTATTTTCCCGTCCTCGTGGTCAAAGAACACCAAATCTCCGGCTTGTGCTTTAGACAGGTCAGATATAGTACGTCCTTGTGTGGCTTGTTCGCTTGCGTTTCGTAACAGGCGTTTTCCGAAAAGGCTCATAATGGTTTGTGAGAACCCCGAACAATCCATGCCCAACGCATTTTTCCCACCCCACAAGTAAGGTACATTCAGAAAAAAACGGACTGTTTGAAGCAAGTTTTGTTCGTTCAGTTCCAATGGTCTCTCAATTACCATTGACGGGTCTATACGGAATCGCACACCAAGCACCTCGAATACTCCGTCCTTATAGTTTGGTAGCCTCGTTCCTGCCGTCAAAGGGATTGTTTGTCCATTGTTTTCGCTAACGGCGTAGGTCATTGGGAAACTCACCAACGCTGCGTTTGTAAGCGCTTTGCTATAAGACGTATATTCTTCCGGTTTCATCGGCGAAATCATCTTCGCGTCCACCCATCCTTCCTGATGGTCCGATTCCAGGCGTACACGATACCATTGAGGACTTTGATTTTCGGCTTTAGACTTTTTACTCTCAACTATCTCGCATAGTTCACCGAAGAGTATCTGTGTCTCTTGCCCCGCGCACTCGCGCGACTCTGCACGAACCGGTACAATACTATGTAGCGCAATCCCTTTCATTTTACCACACTTCCTGGGGGTGCTCGGATTCCTTTTTAGGGTAGTCGATAGAGAAGTGCAGTCCGCGACTTTCTTTGCGTTCCAACGCCTGACGAGTAATGAGATAACCTACGTTAATCATGTTACGCAGTTCGCATATATCTTTTGTGGCTTTTACACGCTTGAACAGGTCCTCTGTCTCTTCATACAACACATCCAATCGTTCCCAAGCACGGCGCAGACGAACATCCGAACGCACGATACCGACATATGTGGACATAATCTGTCCCACTTCTTTAACATCTTGCGCAATTAATACACGTTCTTCAATGCTCATCGTCCCTTCGTCATTCCACTCGGGAATATGCTCATTAAAATCATACTCTTCTATAACACTGAGACTGTGTTTTGCAGCAACGTCTGCATAGACGACCGCTTCAATAAGAGAGTTAGATGCCAAACGGTTACCGCCATGCAATCCCGTACATGAGCACTCGCCGACGGCATAGAGTCTGCGGATAGATGACTGGCCATCCAAATCTACCTTGATACCGCCACACATATAATGAGCGCATGGTGCCACAGGAATATATTCTTTGGTAATATCAATACCTATTGACAGACACTTGGCATAGATATTTGGGAAATGATGTCTGGTTTCTTCGGGATCTTTATGCGTCACGTCAAGACACACATGGTCAATGGCATGAATCTTCATCTCGTTATCTATCGCGCGAGCCACTATATCACGCGGCGCGAGGGACAGACGCGGGTCATATTTCTGCATGAACTCCTCGCCGTTTGGCAGGCGGAGGATACCTCCATATCCGCGCATTGCCTCTGTGATGAGATATGCCGGATGAGTCTCTTTGAGGTTGTAGAGACTGGTCGGGTGGAACTGAACAAACTCCATATCTTTGACCAATCCCTTAGCGCGATAAACCATCGCTATGCCGTCACCCGTTGCAATCTCCGGGTTGGTGGTTGTAGCATACACGGCCCCTGTTCCGCCTGTTGCCATCAATGTGATACGGCTGAGATACGTGTCGATTTTTTGTGTTTCAGGATTAAGGATATATGCACCATAACATTCTATATCCGGTGTACGACGGGTTACACGGACTCCTAAATGGTGCTGCGTGATGATTTCAACGGCAAAATGGTTCTCTAACACCTCAATATACGGGTTGTTTCTAACAGCCTCCATCAGCCCGCGTTGAATCTCAGCCCCTGTATCGTCAGCGTGATGCAGAATGCGGAACTCGGAGTGTCCACCTTCGCGGTGCAAATCAAAAGAGCCGTCTTCTTTTTTATCAAAATTAACACCCCAATGAACCAATTCCTCGATTCCACGCGGTGCATTGCGTACCACTTGTTCTACGGCTGCAGGGTCACTCAGCCAATCGCCGGCTACCATCGTGTCGTGGATATGTTTCTCAAAATCATCCACCATCAGGTTTGTAACGGATGCTATGCCACCTTGTGCTTTCGCCGTATTCGCCTCTTCAAGGGTGGTTTTGCAGCATAACGCTATGCGGTATCTTCCGGAGCGGGCTACCTTGAGCGCAAAACTCATGCCTGCGACTCCTCCGCCAATAATTAAAAAATCGTACTTTCTTGTCATGTTTATATTGAAACTGCGTGCAAAGGTACTACAAAAATCGGACATACGCAAATAAATTTGCGTTTTTTCGCGTTATAATGCCTTGCACAGCGCAAACACGCTGAATTTTGCACCCCTGAATGCCCGCATAGTGCGCAGACAAGCCTTCATGGTCTCTCCTGTTGTAACCAAATCATCAACTACCAGAATATGTTTATGGTACATTTGTTCCGGATGATTGACAGAGAAGGCTTCCTGAACATTTGTTTTACGACCTTCACTATCCTGAAGAGCCTGTTTGGGTGTGTTTTTTATGCGGGTCACATGGGTGGTGTCTATAGGGATACCTGTTATTTCACTAATCCCTCGGGCAATGTATTCCGACTGGTTATACCCGCGTTCTTTCATTCGTTTCGGATGAAGGGGTATTGGAACAATCACGTCGATTTCATCGAAGAAATTCTCGTCTTTCCAATCGAGTATTGCCTGTCGTGCAAGCCAGAATCCGAGTTCCGGTTGGTCGGTGTATTTCATGCGGTGAATGACGCGCCGGATGGGATGATTTTTCTCATAGAATAAAAATGCAGCAGCACGCTCCAAATGTAAAATTTGTTTGCGTGCTGTTTGACCATCCGTAAGTGCCGTTTCTGTACTATTTTCCCGCATGTAAGCCTGCTCGGTACGAGGTAATTTACGCCAGCAATCCACACAAATCCATTCAATATGGTCTGTCTCTATCTGTTGATTGCTGATATACCTCCCGCAAAACGGGCATGTCCGCGGATAAAAGAGACTAAAGAGTGACACCGTTCTTGAAGATAGCTATCTCGTGGTAACCGTTTTTCTCGTTGTTGGTCTTCGTGCCGTTGGCGACATCGATAACAAACTCTGCAAAACGCTTTGCCACTTGTTCCATCGGCTCGCCTTCTGCAATTACTCCGGCATTGAAATCAATCCAATTCGGCTTGTTCTTGTAGAGGTTTGAGTTGGTAGAAATCTTCATCGTCGGAACGTACGTACCAAACGGTGTACCTCTACCGGTGGTAAAGAGCACCATGTGGCAACCGCAGGAAGCGAGCGCAGTCGATGCCACCAAGTCATTTCCGGGAGCGGAAAGAAGGTTCAACCCCTTCACTTGCAGCCGCTCACCATAACCCATCACGCCGCGAACAAGTGACTTGCCGCATTTCTGCGTACAACCGAGCGCTTTGTCCTCCAGTGTGGAGATACCTCCGGCTTTGTTACCCGGGGACGGGTTTTCGCCCACCGGCTCACCATGGCTCAGGAAATAATCCTTGAAATCGTTGATGAGAGACACGGTTTGGTCGAATAGTTCGCGGTTGGCGCAGCGGTCCATGAGGATTGTCTCGGCGCCGAACATCTCCGGCACTTCGGTCAGCACGGTCGTGCCGCCTTGGGCTACAAGCCAGTCAGAAAGACAACCGAGCAACGGGTTGGCTGTAATACCGCTGAATCCGTCCGAACCGCCGCATTTGAGACCCACTCGCAGTTCGCTCAAAGGCACTGCCACGCGTTTGTCGTGCTGCGTCTTGGTATAGAGCTCGCGCAGAATGGGCATACAGTACTCTACTTCGTCACCCTCGATCTTCTGCGTCACAACGAACTTCACTCGGTCTTCATCAATCTCTCCGCAGAACTCTTTGAAGACGTCCGGCTGGTTGTTCTCGCATCCGAGACTGACAACAAGGATAGCTCCTGCGTTCGGATGGTGTATCATGTCGCGCAGGATTTTTTTGGTATTCTCGTGGTCGTCACCTAACTGCGAACAGCCATAGTTATGCGGGAAAGCGAAGATATTGTCCGCGCCTGTCTCTTGGCGAAGCCGCTCGGCGCATTTCTGGATGATGCCGTTCACGCAGCCAACGGTCGGAATAATCCACACTTCGTTGCGGATACCCACTTGTCCGTCTTTACGGCGATAGCCCATAAAAGTTCTGGATTCATCGGGTATATTCAAAACAACCTCTTTGGGGTGGTACTCATAGGAGAGCAGTCCGGCGAGGTTAGTCTTGATGTTGTTCTCATTCATCCAAGAGCCTGCTTTCTTTGCCTCTTTGGCATGACCGATTGGAAAGCCGTACTTGATGACATTCTCTCCCTCTGCAAGGTCTTTGATGGCAATCTTGTGTCCGGCAGGCACGTCTTCGAGAACCTTAATCTGCTTGCCATCCACTTTGATAACAGTCCCTGCCGACTGTGGCTGTATAGCTACAACCACATTGTCGGCGGGATTGATTTTTAAGATGTTGGTCATAATATCAGTCGAAAGTCGAAAGACAAAAGACCGGTCACATTGTGACCTCAAAGCACCATGCGGCTTTCTACTTTGAGCGTTAGCGGTCTTTATTCTTTCAGCGTTAGCGGTCTATTTAGAACAAACTTTTGATCTTGGCAATCACGTCATCCTCCTTGTCGGCAGCGAGCATAAGTTGAACTGTCTTGAGCATACCGATGGACTCAATCGAGTTGAGGTAGAGTTCAACAAGGTCGGTGAGACCCGGAATCTTGTTGAGGTCTTCTTTGCTCTCTTTCCAGATAATGTCGGTTGCACCGAGCACACCTTCTGCTACTTTGCGGGTATCGCCGGTTGCCCAGAGTTCTTTCAGCAGGTCCATGATCTCCTGTGCATCGTTCGGCTGGATAGGTGCACCATCCTCGCGGGTTCCGCCTTTATAGTACTCGATGATAGCAGCCAGACCGAGAACCAAACCTTCAGGAAGCTCGCCCTTACGCTCAAGATAAGTCTTCAGTCCCGGCAGGTCGCGGGTCTCGAATTTCGGGAACGAGTTGAGCATGATGCTGGTCACCTGATGGTCAACATACGGGTTGTTGAAACGCTCCAAAACACTCTCGCCGTACGCTTTGAGTTCGTCCTTCGGCAGGTTGAGGGTCTCAAGGAGTTCATCAAACATCACTTTGTGGATATATTTGCCCAGCACCTCATGGTTGCAGGCATCGCGTACGATGTTCACGCCGCTGAGGTAGGAAACAGGGCTGAGCACAGTGTGCGGACCGTTGAGCAGTGTCACTTTGCGCTCGTGGTACGGTTTCTCGCTCTCCGCGATGAGGACGTTCAGACCGGCTTTGTTAGCAGGGAACTCTGCCTCAAGTTCGGCAATGGACATATTCTCCGGTTTCTCGATTACCCACAGGTGGAAAATCTCAGCCTGTACAACAAGGTTGTCGTTGTAACCGATCTTCTCTTGAATATCAGCAATGTCTTTGCGCGGGAAGCCCGGTACGATGCGGTCAACGAGCGTTGCGCATACGTAGTTGTATTTCTCAAACCACTCCTTGAAGCCCTTGTAGTCTGCTCCGAAATCGTCTTTCCAGAGCTCGATGTACTTGCGGATGCAGTCTTTGAGGTGGTGTCCGTTGAGGAAAATCAGCTCGCATGGCATGAAGATAAGTCCTTTGGTCGGGTCTCCGTTGAAGGTCTTATAGCGGCGGAAAAGGAGTTGGACAAGCTTGCCCGGATAAGAGCTTGCGGGAGCGTCGGTGAACTTGCAGCTGTCGTCGAAAGTGATACCGGCCTCTGTGGTGTTGGAGATAACAAAACGGATATCGGGCTGCTCGGCGAGAGCCATGAATGCCCAGTTCTGCGAGTAGGGATTCAGCGCACGGCTGATGACGTCGATACGCTCTAACGAGTTAACAGCCTTGCCTTCCAAACGTCCCTGCAAGTTAACGTGATAAAGGCAGTCCTGACCGTTCAGCCACTCTACCATACCTTTCTCGATTGGCTGAACTACAACGACAGAACCGTTGAAATTGGTCTTTGCGTTCATGTTCCAAACAATCCAGTCCACGAATGCACGGAGGAAGTTACCTTCACCAAACTGGATAATTCTTTCGGGAGCTACGCTCTTCGGCGCCGTCCACTTGTTAAGTGCTTTTTTCATAACATGTATATTTTAGTTAAACGAATTATTATGCGTAATTGGCATAAACAAAAGTCGGAACCTTTGCCGCTGCAAAGGTACGAAAAAAAAATAACATACGCAAATACCTGCTTATTTTTTCTCAAAAGTTGTCAAAAATTTGCGTATTTCAAAAAAAAGCAGTACTTTTGTAGTCGAATTGAAGAGAAAAAAGCAGCAAGTATGTATTTTGATGAATTAGCCCTGTCGGACGATGTATTGGATGCGTTATGGGACATGCATTTTGACGAATGTACACCGGTCCAGGAGAAGACAATCCCCATTATTTTAGAGGGACGTGATGTTATTTCGTGCGCGCAGACAGGTACGGGCAAGACTGCTGCGTACATTTTACCCTTACTGACAAATCTGGCATATGATGGCCACGATCCGGACAAACTAAATGCCATCATCATGGCACCGACCCGGGAACTGGCACAACAGATAGACCAGCAGATGGAAGGTTTCGGATTTTACGTGCCGTTCTCTTCGGTAGCTATATACGGCGGCAAAGACAACGGAGCATGGGGCACACAGGTGACGGGGTTGCAGAAAGGAGCAGATATAGTGATTGCTACTCCGGGGAGGCTGCTGAGCCAGATGAACATATACAATATTGATTTTTCGGGTGTCAAGTATTTTATTCTTGATGAGGCGGACCGCATGCTCGACATGGGGTTCTACGACGACATCATGACCATAGTTAACAGATTGCCGAAGGACCGTCAGACAATCATGTTCTCCGCAACAATGCCCGACCGGATACGAAAGATGGCGAAAGCAATCATGCGTCAGCCCGCTGAGGTGCAGATAGCGGTATCCAGACCGCCGGAGACAATCAAACAAATGCATGAGTTTCTGAACGAAGCCGATAAATCAGAACGCGTACAACAGTTATTGGAAGGCCGCCATTTGAACAAAGTGATTCTTTTTGCAGGAAAGAAACAACGCGTAAAAGACCTCACGCGCGTGTTACGCTCCTTACATATTGACGCGCGCGCGATGCACAGCGACCTCGAGCAGAGCGAGCGCGACCAAGTGATGTTGGATTTCCGCAACGGTAAAGTAGAGGTTTTAGTGGCAACGGACGTAGTCGCACGGGGAATAGACGTGACGGACGTGCCGTTAGTCATCAACTATGATGTGCCGCATGATCCCGAGGACTATGTCCACCGTATCGGTAGAACGGCACGCGCGGAAAACAGCGGAGAAGCAATGACGTTAGTCTCGCCCGAGGATAAATATTACTGGAAAAGGATAGAGCGTTTCTTGGATCCTACAAATGGCGGATCCTCCACTCGTTCGGATAAAGGTTGTTCAAGCGGTTCCCGACGTTCTTCGCGAAACCGAGGGCGACACTTTCATAGGTCAAAAGGACCAGCCCGATCGGCACATCGGGGAGGTTCAAAGCCTCTGTCCTGAGGTACGCTAAAGCCTGTTCTCGGGTCAATGCCACATTAGGGAAGGCCTCTTTGCGGAGGTCTTTCAGCATACTGAGACTATGCTGCGGGGCAATACCGCGACCACGTTCCTCTCCAAGACCGAAGCCGGTGGAGATACAGGTCAGCTGTGTGGACAGCCATTCAATGATTTCCTTGTACTTCATCGGGTAAGCGGTTGCAAAACGGTCCGAGTACCGGATGGCCCAGTCATCGGGATGTTGCAGCCAGCTGCGCATCACAGGCAGGTACTCGGGATGCGGCATTGTGTTCTCTTTTTTGGGCACTTTGATTTTGACCGGGTCCAAGGGCTCGTCATGCTTGCGGAGTGCGCAGAGGTAAAAGCCTTCTCCTTTGGCTTTGTGCGGGTAAAAATGATAACCTACAGACCCCTCAACGATTCCCCATTCGGGTTCATAATCAATAGGCAGCACATCTGCACCGAGTGTCTCGGCAAGCCATTCGACGTTTTTCTCGTTTTCCTCTTCGTTGAAGGTACAGGTGGAGTAGAGCAAAAGTCCTCCGGGTTTGAGAGCATCCCATACATCCATGAGAATAGCGCGTTGCCGCTCGGCGCATAACTTGACCGCCTTCAAGCTCCACTCATTGCGTGCCTGCTCATCCTTGCGGAACATGCCTTCGCCGGAACATGGGGCATCGACAAGAAGACAATCGAACAGATGTTTGCAACGTTCCCCGTATTCAGCCGGCGTGTTATGGGTTACCACTGTATTGCCGTTGCCCCATTTCTGCACATTCTCGCTGAGGATGAAGACGCGTTGACGAACCACTTCGTTGCTGAGCAGCAAACCGTTCGAACCGAGATACTCACTGATAAGCGTTGACTTGCCTCCCGGAGCTGCACATAAATCCAGCACAATGGACGACGGATCGAGATATTGCTTCAGGGCTTGCTGGATAAACATGGAAGATGCTTCCTGAACATAGTAGCAACCGGCGTGGAAAAGCGGGTCAAGAGTAAACTGGGGGCGCTCGCTCAGATAATATCCGTCAATATGCCAAGGCACTTCATCTGTGTCGCAGTCAAACGTCAGCACGTCAAGTTTGGAGTTGAGCCGTATAGAGGTAACAGGCGCTGTCTCAAGCGCCTTGATCAGCAGTGCGGCTTCGTTGCCCATCTGCTGGTGCATACTCTCTATGAAATCAACGGGTATCATGTTGCCAGCTTTTCCGTTAGCATCCAGTTTCAAAATCGGTTGCAAAAGTACTGCTTTTTTTTGACATACGCAATAGTTTTTACGAAAAAGTACATTTTCTTGAGCCAAAATTTGGATAATTATTTTTTTTGTGTATCTTTGCAGCGTGAAATCGAAAATGCCCGTAATATGCCAATGGTGCATGTGAGTACAACGAGAAATGCGGGAATATAATAAGTAGATAACATATAGACATAGGGTGCAAGGCGTTGCACCAAAAAAGCGTAATAAGCCGAAAAACTTGATACTTTGAAACTTCGACAACTTCATTAAGTATCTGACCGCAAGGTCATTATTTACCCAAGTACGGTTTATGCACGCTCACGTATTAGCGTGAGTTTTCCGTGCATAGATTTGGGTAAATAAGGTAGTCGAAGACCTCAAAGTATCAAATTGAAGCAGCGAAAGCGCACGCTTTTCGTATGTAGAAAGACACCAATTAACCATAGTATTCATCCTTAAAAATTTAACAGTTATGAAACACAATTCATTTTTGAGAAGATCTGCTTCTCTTATTGCTGTGTTGTTGTGCGCAGTGACAAGTGTTTATGCGGTTGAAGTGTGCGACACTTTAACCCGCGAACTAACAGGCATTTCCAATGGCGCTACTACCTATGCAGATTGGTCGGGTAAAACAGCCCACTCGGCTGCGGTTTATGCCGGTCAGAGCGCAGGTAGTAACAACTCCATTCAGTTGCGTTCGAGCGGCAGCAACTCGGGTGTAATCACTACTGCCTCGGGCGGCACCATCAAGCGCATTACGGTGAAGTTCAATTCCAATACTACCGGCACACGCGTGTTGGATATCTATGCCTCGAATAGTGCTTACTCGGCCACCACGGCTTTGTATAACAGCAGTACAGCCGGTACAAAAGTAGCTTCCTTTACTATGAGCAAAGGCGCCACGCAGAGTTATACCTTCGAAGCGAATTACGAGTATTTCGGTATCCGCAGCAACAGCGGTGCGCTCTATCTCGACACGGTATTTGTTGTATGGGAAGTAGCCGGTGAGACTGCAGCTACGGCTATTGAGTTGGATTATAGCAGCCTCGATTTGACGGTTGGCGAGGTGGCTTCATTGGTGGCGACCGTGACACCTGCCAATGCTTCCACAGCAGTTACATGGGAGAGTTCAAATTCTTCTGTAGCCCGTGTGGAGAATGGGACTGTTTCCGCTCTTGCGGCAGGAAAGGCAACCATCACCGCTTCGGCAGGAACCGGAGTGTCTGCTACGTGCGAAGTGACGGTAAATGAGCCTGTAGCCGCGAAATCGGTTGTTCTGAAAGCCGACAAATCAACGGCGCTGATTAACGAGGCAGTCACCTTCAGTTATACTCCTATCGCCTTGGAAAATCCACAGTTAGTGGGTCTGTACTATCGGTTCAAGGGCGATGATGAGTACATTTTGTCCGAATCAATGAGTGTTCGTTTTAATGAAGCGGGTACCTTTGAAATTTACGCCCGTGTACAAGACGGCGCAGATTATTATAATTCGGCAGTAGTAGAAGTGCTGGTTAAAACTGCAGGTGCGGATGCTACTCCTTCCGGTGGTGAGAAGAGCTACCTGCATGTATTCTCCGAATTCACGTTCTCTCCCGGTCCTGTTGAACTCTCCGGTGTGAAATGGGATATTAGTGCAGGATCCTGGACAAATTTCAATTATGACAACAACTATAAGGGTCTGCAATTAGGCTATAGTAGCATGACCAGCCCGAGGACTTTTACCTTTACGACGCACTCCGCATGGGGCGATGATGCCAATGAATACAGCGAGTTAAAGACGATAAAAAGCATCAATCTTTGGCTCAGTAACGGTAAAAACTCTTCCATCTCAGCGGTGGTTACGGTAAACGGCGAAGAAGTAGCTTGTTCCGGTACCTGTACGGTCGGCCGTAATACCACTCCGGCTTCCTATACCGATCAATCGATGCTTACTTTCATTCCGGAAGAGGGCAAAAACGAGGGCGTTATAGAGATACAGTTGACAACAAGTGCTGCGATTTCTTATTTCTGCGCCATCCGCATTGATTGCGAGGGTGATATTACTCCGGCAACGGTACGTTGCGTGCCTGCCGCCAATGAAGTATATAAAGGCATGCCTCTGTCCTTTGATTTCGAGTTAGAGAACGCAAGGGACGGCGAGTTTATGTACCTGACCTATTGGAAAGAAGGCGAAGAGAGCAGCAAGGAGTACCATAGCCTTCCTTCCATTAGTTTTGCTCAGGCGGGAACCTATCAGGTGGCAGTTACCGTAAACAGCAACAAGGGTCAAGTGACCTCTGCGCCTGTTTCCGTCGTTGTTAACGAGCGTACAGCCGGCAGTTGGCTCGTCACGTTCAAGGACTACGACGGTACGGTACTTTCCACACAGCTCGTACAGAACGGCGAAGCCGCTAAGGCTCCGACCAATTTCGGTCGTTCCGGCTACCGTTTCACCGGCTGGGACGGAAACATAAGCAATATTACCGCAGATGTAGTCTTCACGGCGCAATATTCAGCAGTCGTAATGAACTACCAGACGACTTCGTATGATGTCAAGTTGCCCGCCGCGGCGCTGTTCTACGATTTTAACGGTAACGGAAAACTGCAGGCGATTGACTATAATTACAAAGTATACACACCCTATAATAACGAGCAGAAACAACTGGTTGTTCTTTCTGATATAACCGGTAGTTTTGCAGCAGAGCGGACGGAGTCCAGCCTTTATTATCCGATGTATGTAGAGGATGTGGATAAAGACGGACAAATGGAGATTGGCACCTATTATGAGAATAGTAATTTGGTTACGCTCTTTGGAGATGGAGTCGCGAATGATATTTCCGTAAACTCTCTGGCGGTTCCCAATCTGGATATTAACGGCGATGGTCGCTTGGATATGATTTCTTATTCGAACACCGGTCGGATCACTTGGTACGAGCAGTTATCGACCGGCGGGTTTGCAGAGCGGGCAGAAGACGTCTATACATTCTCATCGTACATGGCACAATTTGATGAAGCTACATGGCAGCAGACGACGCAGGACAAACAGTCTTCCGGCGGCTACCGAAACAATCCTGACCACGATTATATATCGGGCGTTACCTCTATCGGTGCAGCCTTGGCACGTGCCCCTCGGCGAGATATAAAGAAAGCGCCCGGTATGGGCACATCCATAGCGCTACCGACCAAGGCAATCGACATGAACGCTGACGGCTATATTGACCTTGTGGACGAGCGGCAAGGTATTGTTTATTTCAATATGGGTGACGATAAATGGGTGTATGAGGAGATTGCCACCACCGTTATCCCTGTGGATCTCAACGGCGACGGTTTTACCGATTTCCTCTTCCCGGGTGACAACCTCAAGGCCAGTATCTACGACGGCAACGGAGGCTTTACGACCTCTACGCTCTTTAGCAACGCCGCTGTGGATCCCACCGTTTATTGCTATGACTTCGACAAGGACGGCGATGTAGATATCCTGCTGACCGTCAGTGCCTGCTGGAACACTGCCAATGGCACCAATTACGTGCTTGTCCTCAAGAACGATGGCACCGGCAATTTCACCAAGGCAGGTAACACACAGTCCTTCTCCGGCTACATGCAGTTCTCCAATCTGGCAGATATAGACGGCGACGGCTATTACGATCTGCTTGCGTTCCGCGGTACAAGCGAACAAACGTACTCCTATACATCCTTTGCAGCGGGCGACATGGAGGTAGTGGTATTGCGCGGTAAGAATGATCTTACTTTTGGAGCGCCGGAGAGCTTATATCATGTTGATAACAAACAAGTTTGGGTAAACACCAGAATCGACAACTCGACCACCTACAGTGTGTATAGACGCATCAATGCGGAGGATCTGAACGGCGACGGAATACCGGAGATTTGGTTGTCGGATGTAGATACATACACGACTGATTTCCTGAATAGTAATCGCACTCCGTCCGTTTTGGTGGCATCCAACCTCACGGGTACCGCTCCCGCTCGTCCTGTAGCCCCTGCTCAACCTACACTTACTTATGACGATGGTTTCGTAACTATCACATGGGGCGACGGCGAGGATGCAAACTGCTCCGTAGCGGATCTGACCTACGCGTTGCGTATCGGTACCACTCCGGGCGGTAATGATATTCTGCGTGCACATGCCAATGCCGACGGAACAAGGCGCAATTTCCTCGATGGCAACATGGGCAAACTGCACTCCTATACGATTGACCTGCGTACCTATCCGCCGATGGATATCTATGTGAGCGTACAGACGGTCAACGCGGCTCACCGTGGTTCCGCATGGTCGGCTGAGGCGACAATGCATTACGTATATATCAATAATAATTTCTCGCTCAACCGGACTAACTATACTCTGGGAGAGCAAGTTATTGCGACCTACACGCCTATGCCCGCGGGTTACACACATACCTTTACTATAGGTGACGGTACGCTGGTATCGAAGGACGAGGCAGCAGGAACGGCTGTATTTACCTTTGCTTCGCAGGGAACGAAGACCATCTCCATGACGCTTACCACGCCGGAGGATGAGCAGGCTTCGTCGGAAAAGACCATTGTTGTTCTGCCGAACGCTATCGGCGGGACGACCAGCGTCAGCGGTGATTATCAAATCACAGGCATGTTCGGATATAGTACATATGACATGTCGAAAAACAATATTATCGCCGACTACAACTTCGATGGCAAATGGGACGGTACGTACAATAGCCAGATATATGACGGCAATGCTAATATGGCATCTCTGTCCGCCTCCACAGGTTCCTGGAATACCAACCTTTCCTTTGCAAGAGGTATGTTCTACGACTGGAACCACGACGGCTATTTTGACTTGGTATATAGCACCAACACGCTTACCGATGGCCGCGTATTGGCACATAACGGAACGAGCGATTTCGTAGAGGATTATACAAGCATAAGCGCTGTTTCGGATATATTCCGCAACAGCACGAACAATTATGTTGACTTCACCCATAGCGGTTACCCGGAGTTCTTCCTGGAGGGTAAGGTTAGTATCTTCGAAAACGGTGCTTATACAGCCCATGAAGTGGATGCAACACAAAAGACGCTCGTTCAAAATATCGCTCTCTGTGATCGTCATATCGATTGGAATCACGACGGCTTTATGGACGTAGTAGGTCTCTATGCTGAACCGGCATATAACTATCTCGGTTTGTTGCTCAACAACGGCGACGGTACGTTCACAGTGCAGACTATACCGTTTGCGCAATCCATCGCTTCGGCAACCAACGGCCACAACGATATGAACCGCTGGCAGATGGCAGACATGGATAACGACGGCTACTACGACATCGTTGCACAGCGTTATGCAGGTGACATCTATATCCTATGGAATGAGCAGAATGAGTCATTCTCGGCTCCTCAACTGCTCGCCAAGGGCGATGATGTAATAGACCACGGCGATGTAACCAGCAAAGACGCGTATCGCCATCTCATGGTCAGCGATATAGACAACGACGGGTACAAGGATATAGTCACGATAGCTTATTCCACAGACAAAGAATACGGCTTCTACGCCTATTACATGGGTGCAGCCCGTGCCGTGCGCACGCAAGGTTTCCTGACGCGTAACAGTGATCTCCGTTATTTCAGCAACGGTGGTACTCAAATCGTGAATATGTGGGCAGACGCACCGCGTATCTTCAGTTCGATCAGCCTTGAGTGGCTTCCTATCACGGGTGCGACCAACGCCGCTCCTTCCGCTCCGACCAACCTGCGTGCAACACAGACAGACGAAGGCTTGCTCATCGAGTGGGACGCTGCTGAGGACGATCATACGCCGGCTAACCAGATGCGTTACAACCTCTCTGTCAGCCACCGCGGACAGACAGGAGAAGGCGCCTATGTTATCTCTCCGCAGAACGGCGCGCAGAACGGTACGGTCTATATGCCTGATTATGCATATACAGAGGCTACGCGCTTCCTCGTTCCGATGAAGTATCTGACCGACGGTAATTATAATATCCGCGTACAGGCTCTGGATGGATGGAACCAACTGAGTCCTTTCACCTCTCAGCTGAAAGCCACGATTGAGGCTTCGGCTTCTGTGAAAGCGCCTGCTTCCGTTTGTGTCGGTGCCAATGCAACCATTTCCTATACCGGTACTGCGCAGACAGGCACGCCGACATGGAACTTTGACGGAGGCACTGTGGTGTCCGGTACCGGCTTCGGACCGTATACCGTCGCATGGAATACTCCCGGCACGAAGACTGTTTCTATCACAACCAACGGACTTTCCGCATCGGCAGAGATTTATATAGAGGCTGTTGAGTCGGGTGTAGAACTGCCGGCAATCGTGTTCGACAATACTACGGTTACGCTGGATATTCCTGAAGGGTGCACTACTAAGTGGACTATTCCAGGCAAACCTGCCGCCCTCTGGTATGAGTCCAATTCGCTGACATTCAACAATGTGGGTAGCAGTACATGGGATGTAACACTCACTATCACCAATGCCCACGGCTGTACAGAGACCATCCAGCAGACCATCCGCGTTCTCACGCAGGACGAGATGCCGGCTGTGACCATCGTAGAGACCAATGCAGACAATCACCACCGTATCGCTTTCGCGGCCAACCAAACCCTCTTCCCTGAGGTACAGGTACTGCGTGAGACTAATGTGGCAAACGAGTTCGAAGTTATTGCAACCCTTGACGCCACTGTCGGAGAGTTTGTCGATGAGTCCTCCAATGCAGCATTGAGAGCCGAGAGGTACGCTGTAGCCGGCGTAATGGCGGATGGGACCATTTCCCCTGCATCGGATGTACACCAGACAATCCATCTGACCATCAACCGCTCCCTGTATGACGCTACGTACAACCTCATCTGGAATGCGTATGTCGGCTCAGAGGTGGTTAGCTATAACATCCTCCGTGGCGCGACTCCGGCTACACTGCAACAAGTTACTTCCCTTTCGGCATATAATACTTCTTATACCGATGAAGCACCTGATGCCTCACTGCCTTACTACGCGATTGAGTTTGTGCTTAATGAGCCTTCTTCGTCCGCTCCTGCACCAGCACGCCGCGCTCCGCAACGCGTGATGGCTACGCGAGTAGGCCGCTCCAATGTTGTGAATAGTCTTGAGATAACAACAGACATAGAGAATGTGCAAGGAGACAATGTACAATGTACAAAGGTGCTTCGTGACGGGCAGATATACTTAATGTACAAGGAGACAATGTACAATTTACAAGGACAAGAAGTCAAGTAATGTACAAGGGGACAATGTACAAAAGGGAGCTCGGCATATAACGGGACAGAGCCGAGTAGGACAATAAGAAAGCAGCGAGGAGAACCTCGCTGTTTTCGGTCAAAGAGGGGGTGTAAAGTGGTTAAAAACCTCTATAAAAGTACTGGTTTTTTTAGACATACGCAATAGTTTTTATGAAAAAGTACATTTTCTTGAGCCAAAATTTGGATAATTAATTTTTTTTGTGTATCTTTGCAAATGATTTCAAATCCGAGTTCTTCGGAAAAACATAAAGAATAATTTTCGTACTAAAACGGTAAAAGGAGCACCCAATGAGCATCCATTGGGTACCCATTCATCATCCATTGAGCATCCATTGCAACAGGGGAAGGAGTAAGAAAATGGGGGGCGGGAAAGGAGAGTGTAGGGGAAAGGAGAATGTAGGGGAAAAGAAAAAAGACCAAGCATTTATAGCCTGGTCTTTTCCGAGAGTGAATGTGAAAATCAGGGAATTATTTCACCATCTTTCCTTGCGCATCATAGGTCTTGTCCCCGCGAATGATGTACAACTGACCATTACGGATGACTTTTGTACATTGTACATTGTCACTTTGTACATCGCCAATTCCTTGCGGAGCTTCGCCGCCAGTTGTGAAGGACACTGTCTTTTGGTCAAGCGTAGTACCATTACTATCCTTGGAGGTAATCGTCAAATCATAAGCTGTGCCTTCTGTCAAACCGGTAACGATAAACGAGAAGCCGACTTCTTGCTTTTGTTGCGGCGCACCATCACGTGAAGGAGCGGCAAACGCGATTGAAATCAATTGCCCTTGCTCATTAAACACAAGTGTGCAAACGATGTTTCCTTCTTTGTCTTTAATAACGAGTTCGTACGTATAAGCACCTGATATAGCAGGCCATTCAACCGTAGCGGTGTTTTCTGCCGGTTCTATCTTTACATCTTTCGTTTCTACAGAGTCTGCACTTATCGGCAAAATCTCCTTGAATGCATTCCACTGATCTGCGGTTTTATATGCTTCGACACTATTCGCAGGAACATAAAGCGAGATTTTTGAACAATATTCTGATAAACGGCAATGGTCATTATTATCATCGAATAAAGACGGTGGTGTCATGGCTTTGCATACAATCGAAGTTAATTTAAGAGAATTAAAAGCCTCTCCAATGCTTGTAACGCTACTCGGTATCTCAATTGATGTTAGACCAACGGCTGAGAAAGTGCGGTCTGCAATCCTTGTTATTCCTTCTGGAAGATTTACCGATTTCAAAGATATGCAATAGTAAAAAGCCCCACTTCCAATTTTTTGTACACTACTCGGGAGTTCTACTGATTTCAATCCTGTACAACTGTTAAATACATGGCTGCCAATAATTTTTACACTATTCGGAATTTTAATGGACGTTAAACTTGTACAATTGTAGAAAACGCCATTTCGATAATTGGTATACCACTCATTTCCAATCATAGTTACGCTATTAGGTATTTCTATAGATGATAAACTGGTACAGTTGGCGAAAGTGTTATATTTAATTTCTTGCACTCCTTTCGGAATAGTTACGGAAGTTAAATTAGAGCAGTTATAAAAGGCAGATGTTAAGATTGTTTTTATGCCATTAGGAATGGTGTATTCTCCAGTATAAGACACCGGCAATCGAATAAAAGTATGGTCATTGTATACAGGAGAAGTTAAGCCTATTAGCGCAGAACCATCCGCGTACCACGTAGTAACGCTGTTCGGTACGGTTAAGGATGTTACGCCAGAGCAACCGTCAAATGCGCCATATACGATTGTTTCAATACCATCTGGAATGGTGTATGATCCGGAATGAGACATTGGAAGACGAACAAAGAGATGGCTGTTATATACCGGCGATACTAAACTTGAATCATCACGAAAAATCTGGTTGCGAAGATCTGTTATGCTATTAGGGATAGTCAATGTCTTTAGATTGACACATCCTCTGAATGCATTCATCCCAATATCGATTACTCCTTCCGGAATAGTTAATGATAGTAAATTTTTACAATCTCTAAAAGCACTGGTTCCAACCCATTTTGTGCCGTCTTTTATGGTATATGTAGACAGTGAAGAATCTGCTACATTCACCAAATAACTATCCGCATAGCGGAGATTGTCATACACCGGCAAACTACTACAACCATAGAAAGCCAAATCTCCAATGCTTGTGACGCTGTTTGGGATCGTCACAGAGGTCAAACCGGTGCATTTATAGAAAGCATTGTGACCAATGCTTGTGACGCTATTGGGAATGTTCACAGATGTTAGGCTACTACAACCAGAGAAAGCAGACCCTCCAATGCTTGTGACGGAGTAGGAAGTGCCATTATACATAATAAAAGACGGGATATTTGCCTTTACGATATCCCCATATACATTTCCGCTATCGGAGAATACAGTAGTTACCTCAGCGGTTTTGTTGTAGTCATCCAAATAGTAATACAGGTCATCTACCTGGATATTTTTTGAGTAGTCAAACTCAGCGGATGCTGTTCCCACAAAACAAAAGAGTAGGAACGTGAGAAATAGTTTTCTCATAATTATGCAATTTTTGTCCACAGTTTACACGGAGTGACATTTCCTCTAATGTTTTTAGAATAAACATCCTCCCCTTTTGAAATTCCTAACTCATTGCACATGTCCGCAACATGTTGTGCAATTTGTGAGTTGGCAGTTGTAGCATTACCGTCATATTCCCACAACGTGTCCAAGTAAGATAATGGGAATGCACATGCATACAATTGAATGAAATCGTGGGAATCGAACTCATCTTTCATTCTTTCGACGATTTGTCTGGCTTCGGATAGTGTAATCATAATATTGATTATAGTATTTATAGTTATGCCTACTCTTTAATGGATTTTCGGCATTCTCCGTTCTTAATTACCTTCGATTATACATACAAAAAGCGGGACTGCAATCTTGCTGTTCCGCTCTTCAAGGCTCTGGTATTGCCCTCTAATCCGAACAAGCAACACCGTAGCCCACGCCGTATGTATATTGTACGCCTAAAAATGCGCACATTACTATACACACCATGAGCATCTTAGTGTCGCAATGTTTTGGATTATATGAATTTACCAGATTCTGAAGAGCCAAAACAAAGCGCGTAAGACGCATTTCATATGTCCTGTATATGCCCACCCCTGACGGACATAATCCCTCGGCGTGGACTAAATACGCTGCAAAATTACGCAAAAAAAACGATATATGCAAGAAAATGGGGATTTTTTTGCTGAATTAGTAAACATTGACATCAATATTTGTACTTTCAAGGGCACATGGGTGTAGCCATATAACATAGAATAATCATTCTAAAATTGTTAAAAAACGAAAAAAAATTTGTGTATGTCCTTTTTTTTCCGTACCTTTGCACCCGATTTTAATACAGCAATACGCATTATGTTGAAAAATATCCTTGCCATTACCGGAAAACCCGGCCTTTACAAATTGGTTAGCCGCGGCAATAACATGCTTATCGTCGAGAGCCTTGTTGACGGCAAACGAATGCCGACTTATGCCCGCGATAAGATTGTTGCACTCAGCGATGTATCTATGTTCACCGATGCCGATGACATAGCGCTGAGCGACGTGCTCACTTCCGCAGGTAAGAAAGAAGGTCTTAAAGCAGTTGCAATGGATTCCAAGAAAGCCACCAACGAGCAACTTCAGGCATGGTTCGACGAGGTACTGCCTAATTGGGACAGAGACCGCGTCTATCCTTCCGACATCCGCAAACTCATCCAATGGTACAATATCCTCATCAACGCCGGAATTACCGACTTTACCGTTGAGGAAGAGGCCAAGGAAGAGGAAAAATAGAATTTTTGCTTTTAAAAAGCATTATCGATAGCATAGAATCTGTAGCTCCACGGAGTGCCCAGGAAGAATGGGATAACTCGGGAATGCAGGTAGGTGACACAGGACGAGAAATCGACTCCGTTCTCCTGACCACAGACGTTACGCCGGATGTGGTCAGTGAGGCTGTTGAATGCGGTTGCCAACTCATTGTTTCTCATCACCCGCTCCTTTTTCACGGTCTCAAACAAATATGCAGCCAGACGCTCCAAGCACGCGCCGTAGCAATGGCAATCAAGCACGATATCGCCATCTACTCCGCACATACATCGCTGGACAGCGTCGCCGGCGGAATTAACACACGCCTTGCGCAGCAACTCGGACTAAGCAATATCCAACCGCTTTGTCCTGCATCTCAAAAAGAACATAATTACCTCGGTGTCATCGGGGAATTACAACGCCCGATGACCTATGACAATTTTCTCGCTCGCGTGCGCGATACTTTATCTGCTACGTACATACGTTACACGCGCGCAAAAAACAACCATGTCCGCCGTGTCGCGTTATGCGGAGGAAGCGGAGCCGAGTTTATTCACGATGCTATTAACCAAGGCGCAGATGTTTACCTCACTGCCGATTGCAAATATCACGAATTTCAGGATGCAGACGGACAAATAGGCCTCATCGATATTGACCATTGGATCTCCGAGCGGCATGCACGGCTCATATTCAAAGATATTCTCGATTCCATCGGAATAAAATGCGTTATCAGCAAAAAAGACATAACACCAATACACATTTATTAATATGGCAAGAACAAAAGAACTGACCGTAGAGGACAAACTGAAATTGCTCTACGAACTGCAGCAAGTAGATTCCAAGATTGACAACTTGCGCACTTTGGCAGGTGAACTGCCGCAAGAAGTGAAAGATATGGCAGATGAAGTGGAAGGTCTCAAGACACGTCTGACCAATATCGAGAACGAGATTAAAGAATGCGAAACGCAAATCTCCGACCACCGTGTACGCACGGAGAACGCCAACGCCTCTATCTCTCGCTACAAGGAACAACAGAACAGCGTGCGTAACAACCGCGAGTTCGATAATCTGAACAAGGAGATTGAATATCAGGAATTAGAGATCGAGGCTTCGCAGCGCAAAATCAAACACTTCAGCGCAGAATTGGAAACACGCCTGGCAGACAAAGCCAAAACAACCAAAGACATCGAAGAGCGCACCGTTGATCTGAACCAAAAACGCTCTGAGTTGGACCAGATTCTCGCAGAAACAAAAGCGGAGACTGAATCCCTTATACTAAAAGCGGCTGATCTGGAGAAAAAAATGGCAGCGGACGAGCGCTTGTTAGCTGCATTCAAACGTATCCGCAAAAATGCCCACAACGGACTCGCAGTCGTTAAAATCGAACGTGACTCATGCGGCGGTTGCCACGCTAAAATCCCTGCACAGCGTCAACTGGATATACGTATGCGTAAGAAAATTATTGTTTGCGAATTCTGCGGGCGTATCCTTGTAGACCCCGAACTCTGATCCAGTACAACAGGCAACATACGCCAATCAGGCTGATGACGCCTAACCACCATGTTGAGCCGGCACCTATCGTGTCGGCCCAACTTTTTTCTTGTCCTTCGGGGCCGATTAGATAATACGCCAGCACAGCGATGCCGTTGTTCGTAAAATGCATCACCATCGGCACCCATAAACTACCCGTCCATACAAATACATAGCCGAACATCGCACCCATCAGCATACGCGGGACAAAGCCGTAGAACTGTAAATGAACAGCAGAAAAAATAAAAGCCGTCACCCATATGGCAACATGCGTCCTGACACTCACAGTTCCCTGTGAAGGCCCGGAGACCGGAGAGATAATCTGCTGCAATGTGCCGCGGAAAGACAACTCCTCCGCCAACGCAGGGAGTAACGCCAACAATCCGATATTAAGTAACAGTGTCAGGAGATTGTCCGCCGCCAGAAAACGTTCCGTCAACTCAGCCGCGGCTTCTTCTTGCGCTTTCAATATTTGCTCGATGAATTCAAGGCTTTTTGGCAACTCAACACGGCTATTCAAATCCGCTAACAGGTTTATCGCCGGGATAGCACAAACCATAGCAAGCGTAGCGAGCACGATCGTCTGCCAATTGGCACTGCTTCTCAAACCAAGCCATCTGAACGGTGTATGATGCTCATCCCATATCCATGCGCACAGAACAGGCGGCAACAGGAAGGTACCTATCGTTTGCAACAACTGTAACCATTTGAGCGATTCGGTTGACTGACTGCCGCCTGATACGGTTTGCCATATTATTATTGCCAACGCGGTTAAAAAAATTATTGTCCCCAACCAGATTGCTAATTTGGTAGCCCATTTTGATTTCATATGCACTTCTCCTTATTTATGCTGCAAAAGTACTGCTTTTTTTACAGATATGCAAATAAAAAGAGGAAATAATTTGCACATTTGCAAAATTTATTGTACCTTTGTACCCGATTTTTGTATTATGGGACTATTATTATTGTTTTTACTCGGCGCGATGGGTGTCAGTTTCCTGTGTTCTGTATTAGAATCAGTACTGATGACCACAACGCTTAGTTATATCAATCTGCGTGAAGAAGAAGGTTACGCACCCGCCAAACTGATGGAAGGGTACAAGGAAGAGACAGGCCGCCCCTTGGCTGCTATTCTCTCACTGAATACGATAGCCAACACTATCGGCGCAGCGGGCGTCGGCTCGCAGGCAACTATTGTCTTCGGCAGTAAATGGTTCGGTTTGGTTTCTGCCGTCACTACTATCCTGATTCTCATCTTCTCGGAGATTATTCCGAAACGAATCGGCACAACCTATTGGCGCGAACTGATGGGATTTACCGCGCGTACCATCCGTATTCTCATTTTCGTACTATACCCTCTGGTATGGCTCATAGAGATTATTACACGGATGTTCCCTGATAACGAAGACGACCCGTCCGTTAGCCGCGAGGAAGTGCTGGCGATGGTCAATGTAGGAGAAGAAGAGGGCGTAGTTGACGAAGATGAAAACAAGATTTTTTCCAATCTTATGCGCCTGGACTCTATCCATGCGTACGATGTGATGACCCCACGTGTTGTAGCAAAAATAGCGCCGGAAAACATGACGCTCCGAGCTTACTACGACAATGATGAATACGACCATTTTTCACGTATCCCACTCTATAAACCCGAGTCGCCGGAATACATCACAGGCTACGTACTGCGTAACGATGCATTGGAAGAACTGACAGAAGATCATTTCCGTAAAACGTTAGGGGGGATTAAACGGCCACTCCCTGCGTTTGATCAGGACCTGACGCTTGGCACTATTTTCGACTCCATGCTAAAGCAGAAAAGCCAAATCGCGCAAATCATCGATGAATACGGTATGTTTGTAGGTATATTAACCCTTGAAGATATCATCGAAACCATCTTCGGTTTGGAGATTATTGACGAGAACGACACAGTCATTGATATGCAACAATACGCACGCGAGCGGTGGGAGCAGAGACAAAAGAAATACAAAAAAGTTACGATGAAATCGGAAACTACGGAAAGTGAGAGCGAAGAGCAACATACGGATAGAGAACAAACGGGCGAGGTTTGAATATATTATTCTTGACCGATATACCGCGGGAATACAACTTTTCGGAACAGAAATCAAATCCATACGCGAGGGAAAAGCCTCTCTTGTGGATTCATGGTGCGCCATAGAGCACGGTGAGATATATGTCAAACAAATGCATATCGCCGAATATCGTTTTGGTTCGTATGCTAACCATGAAGCCAAACGGGACCGCAAATTATTGTTGCAGCGGCGCGAAATACGCAAATTGGAAAAAGCGACAAAAGACACAGGAA
Organism: Bacteroidia bacterium; assembly: GCA_021152555.1. Lineage (GTDB taxonomy): Bacteria > Bacteroidota > Bacteroidia > Bacteroidales > Paludibacteraceae > Colicola. The sequence goes on from JAGKVE010000014.1 coordinate 41,492, forward strand.
AGACCATTATTCCACTCGCTTTGTTTATCAATGAACAAGGACTCGCAAAAATGGACATTGCCCTATGCCAAGGTAAGCATACATACGACAAACGCCAGTCTCTGCGAGAAGCTGACGACAAGCGTGAAATGGCAAAATTAATGAAATCAGTTCGATGAGTAATTACGACCGTACGAACGGTACGAATCTTTCTCAATTTCTATAGTCGGTTCCTCCCACTGCGTAAGTGGCACTAATTGCCACGCAATATACTTGATACGCATTCCCCTGTCCAGCCATTGTTTCTCGTAGTGCGTCTGAAGTGCACGTGCGTCAAAGAGACTCGCTATATTATCATTAGCCGCTTTTTCACTTTGCTTGCCATACAAATCATCTGTACAACAAACTACGGGATAGGGATTGAGCCGCAGCATTTCAGCAGTGTATGTATAAAGGAACGGACTGTCAGTTTTCAAATGAATTAAACCGCCCGGCTTCACTATCCGCTGATAGCGCTGCATGAAATAAGTGGAAGTCAAACGTTTGGTCGCTTTTTTCATCTGCGGATCACAGAATGTTATCCATATCTCATCTACCTCATCGGCTGCAAAGAAAGCAGTGATAATCTCAATATTGGTGCGCAGAAAGGCTACATTTTTCAACCCAGCCGACTCGGCTTGCTTAGCACCCGCCCACATACGGGCACCTTTGATATCTACGCCTATGAAATTCTTCTCCGGATATTTTTGCGCAAGCCCTACTGTATATTCTCCGCGTCCACAACCAAGTTCCAATACAACAGGATGGTCATTATGGAAATAACTATCCCTCCAATGTCCTGCCATAGGTGAAGAGGGACATTCAAGGTTGGATACGTGCTCACGCCCTTCTGACAAATCACGTACGCCATACTGGAAGACATTAGAAAATGTCTCCATTTCAGCGAACTTCTTTAACTTGTTTTTTCCCATTACTCTCCGTTTCTCCTGATTTCAACGCCTATATCTGCTACTCCGCGCAAGAGAGTGTCACGCATACCTTGTTGGACGGAAAGATGATAAACTCCCGTATCCGGGAAATGGATACTCTCCTCAAACAATACCGGCATTTCGATGAAACCATGCTGTTTATCTCCTAACCATCGGCCATGGTCATCCGCCATATAAAACTCTATGGTATCACGGCGATGGTTATTCTCTACGAAAAGCCACATATTCTGATACGGATAGCGCTCCGTATGACGGACATAGAGGAGTATCCGGTAGTCTTGAATCGTATCCTGAATCCGGTAATCGAAATGAATCACTGAATCGACATGCCATTTTTCCGATGAAACGATTGTCCCGTCCGAATCAGGAATCGGGTGGAACTGACTATAGACTATATCATGTTTACATCCGATGAATACGGAAGAACATAGTAGTAAAAATATGGGGATTATGCGTTTCATTTTTTAAAAGGACGTTTTTTCTTGTCTCTGTTTCCTTCAAATGAATGTTTTTTTCTATCAAAACGGGTAACATCACCATGCCCGGTCTGATAACCAACCTCCGCGACTACCGCACGCGTTCCTTCTAATGTTTCGGGTTTCTCGCCGCGCCTGTTCATAGCGATTATCTCATGTGCACGCGCAGACGACAATGTGGTAAGATTACCTGCACTATGGGCGTCTGAGGAGTATGTCACCGTTCCGGCTAACGGGTCAGACGAGAAGAAATACCAGCTTGCGTCTTTCGTTTCGAGCGTTATATTCCGGGATGGTAACAGTTTGGCGGCATCCTCATATACAGGCACTTCATAATTGAGACAGCACTTGAGTTTGGCGCACATACCCGCTAATTTCTGCGGATTAGGCGATATATTCTGCAATCGTGCGGCTCCCGTCCCTACGGACGAGAAATTGATCATCCATGTGGAGCAGCACAACTCGCGGCCACAAGGTCCTGTTCCTCCGATACGCCCGGCCTCTTGGCGTGCACCTATCTGTTTCATCTCTACACGGATACGGAACGTCTCTGCGTACACCTTGATGAGCTGCCGGAAGTCCACGCGGCCGTCTGCTATATAAAAGAAGATTGCCTTTGTTCCGTCGCCTTGATACTCAACATCTCCAATCTTCATCTCGAGTCCCAATGATTTGGCTAATTGGCGTGCTTTGATCATTGTCTCTTGCTCCCGTGCATGCGCTTGGCGCGCACGTTCAAGATCTTCTTCTGTCGCCACACGGATAACCTGACGAATTTCATAACGGGAGGCATCTATCTTGTTCTTTTTGATTTGCAGTTCCACCAGTTTTCCGGTCAGCACGACTTCACCAAGATCATAGCCGGGATTAGCCTCTACTACTACTTTTACGCCCTTCTCCAATGGCAAGTGGAGGCTATTATGAAAATAGCCTTTGCGGGTATTTTTGAACTGCACTTCAACAAGATCGGTCAACTTTGTATTTTCCGCCAAGTCACTCAACCAATCGCTCACAGGCAACATGTGCGCCGAATTGCGCTTCGTGGCCGCGGCACTCAGTTCGTTATGTTCCGGTCCTACAGAGTATTTTTTCATACTTTTGCTTTTTTTATCAATACTATCATTTGCAGGCAAAGATCAAAAAAAATCATTTTTGCATTGCCGTTTTGTTCTATCTGCCGTTCGGCAAGGTCGAGTTGGTTCATAATAGCCTCTACATTGCCGTTATGTATAAAAGGTGCGAATTTAACGGAAAATTCCCGCTCCGATTCCATTTGATAATTCAACTCCGATTGCGCCATATTACGGATATAGTTCTCACGCACTTGTTGCTGTGCATACTGGAGAAAATGTTTCTGCCGCTCCCTACCTACCTTGCTATCCGCCATATCCATGCTCCACTGTCGTAAGCGCTTGAGACTCTCAAATTTCTTGTGTGGGTCACGGAGAACACCTACCGTATATGCATCTCTGAAAAGTGCGATAAAATCTCGTAATTCCTGTTGATTTTCTTCGGATTCATCGGATTTTTTCAAGGCGGCAAGATAACTGCCATTTGCTATTCGGGCGATATCTGTTGCCCGTGTGGCATCAATACCGCGGTGTTGTAGAGCAGCGGAGATAGTCTTTACATCTAAACGGGGAACACGTACTGCCTGAACGCGGGATTGAATGGTTGCCAGCAACATCTCCGGATGTTCTGACACTAAAATGAATACAGTCTTTTCTGAAGGCTCTTCCAATATCTTGAGTAATTTATTGGAAGTCGTTATATTCATCTTCTCAGGCTGCCATATAATCATAACCTTGTAGCCGTTACCATAAGGCTTGAGACTCAATTTACGCAGTATTTCTCCGCTTTCTTTTTCATAAATCATGCTTTGCTTGGTCTCAACGCCCAATGCTTTATGCCAGTCTTCAAGGTCAAAATAATGCTTATTCAGGATAATCGCTCTCCATTGGTCAAGAAAGGCATCACACGTTTCATCTGATCCGACTATCGGGAAAACAAAATGCAAATCAGGATGCTGCAAGTGTTCGAATTGCAGACAAGTCGGACATGTGCCACAACTATCTTCGGACGTACGATTCGGGCAATTGAGATACTGCGCATATGCCAATGCCAATTGTAATTTGCCGATTCCGGATATGCCGGAAAAGAGTTGTGCATGAGGTATTCGTCCCTCACGCACCGCCCGGCGTAATTGTTCTTTAGTTGCTTCCTGACCTATGATTTCTCGAAAAAGCATCCTGTCGAATTCTCTTTTGTTTATTTCTCACAACCCTCAATAACTGCATTCCTCACAACCTCGGCAGCTTCTGTCGGATCTGCAAATTGTTTAAGATCTATCGGCCTTCCTATATGCATGTGAACAGGATGGCGACGAACAAACCATTGGCCTTTGGGCATTACTTCATAACAACCTGTTAACGAAAGCGGTATTACCGGCAAACCTAAGTCAAGCGCTATCTGGAATGCACCACGTTTAAAACGTCCTACCTTACCGTCTTCGGTACGCGTGCCTTCCGGGAAAATAACTGTGCATACACCATTAACCAGCTGCCGTTCAACCTCACGCAGGCTGGCTGCCGCCGCCTTTGCATGGGTACGTTCTACAAAAATATGGCCGGCCGCTTTGCAGCCTATGCCGATGAACGGCACTTTGCGTAATTCGGCTTTCATCAACCATTTGAAAATCACCGGCAGCCAACCATATACCAGCCATACATCAAACATGGACTGATGGTTGGACACAAAAACATAACTTTGACCGGGCTGAATATTCTCCACTCCGTCAACAGATACCGGAATAAACATCAACCATAAAAATGACCGTGACCAAAATTGCTGCACTTTATGCACAAATTCCGCATTACGCCAATGCATCAAACAAATCGTAAAAACAGCGGTAAAGATAGTTAAGCATGTTAATATTGGAACCGCGATTACGTACTGATAGACGATATAAAACGGAAGGAGAATCTTTTTCATTTTGTTAGTCTTTGTCAATCCTTGTCATATTTTTGCATAAATCCGCGATAAAGGGCACATATACGGCGGATTTCTTCCCATGTTTCTTCGGATAATTTAGTTCCGATTATCTCCACTACACGTCCTGCGGCGATTGTGCCGATTTCTGCACAGCGACGGATGTCAAATCCATCACTCAGAGCATGAAGGAACCCGCCGGCAAAAAGGTCACCTGCGCCGGTGGAATCGGTACAACTTGTCGTGATAGCCCCTATATGGTGACGCTTGCTGCCCTGCTGTACATATGAGCCGTTTTTACCTACTTTGACTACGGCTATATCACATTGCTCGGCTATCATCTGCACTGATTCTTCCGGATTAAGATGCGTATAGGCGAAAGACTCATCTTCGTTGGCAAAAACAATATCGACATATTGCTTGACGAGTCCCTTGAGGAACGCATGATTCTCATTTACCACATTGTATGAAGCCAAATCAAGCGAAACCATACACCCTGCCTCTTTAGCAAGCCGGATAGCTTTCTCAATCAGTTCATGGTTCTGCACCAAATAGCCTTCTATATGGAAGATATCATACCCGTTGAATGCGTCTTTTTGTATATCATCGGCGCATAATTCGGCCGCAGCGCCAAGATAAGTTGCAAAAGTGCGCTCACCATCAGGCGTAACAAGAACAATAGAGAAACCGGACATCGCATTTTGTGAAAGCAGCAAAATCGGTTTGACCCCGTTTTTGAGCATATCTTCACGGTAGAAATCTCCGACTTCATCATTTCCGATTTTTCCGATAAACGCTGCTTTTCCGCCAAGCGCAGCTACTGTGTTAATGGTGTTGGACGCAGAACCTCCGGCAACCATACGCTTACGGACGGAGAGAAAACGATATTGGATTTGTTCCGCCTGATCCTTGGAAATAAGATTCATACTTCCTTTCGGAAACCCCAACTCGCGCAAATCGTCCTCGCTGACCTGCAACAAGATGTCCGTAAGTGCATTGCCTAAACCTAAAATTTTCTTCATTTTTATCCTTTTTGCACCCCCAAAT
>JAGKVE010000015.1 GCA_021152555.1 Bacteroidia bacterium
TTACACAATTATCTATAAATAATAAACTTTTTTACACAATTATGACAAAAGTAGCTATTAACGGTTTTGGCCGTATTGGTCGTCTGGCTTTCCGTCAGATGTTTGAAGCTGAGGGTTATGAGGTTGTTGCTATCAACGACTTGACTAGCCCGAAGATGTTGGCTCACCTCCTTAAATACGACACCGCTCAGGGTGGTTTCGCTGGTAAGTTTGGTGAGGGAAAGCACACTGTAACATACAAAGACGCTGTTCTCGCTGAGGACGGTAAGACTGTCGTAACTCCCGGTTCGATTACTGTTGACGGCAAGGAGATTACTATCTACGCTAAGCCGAATGCAGCTGAGCTGCCTTGGGGTGAACTGGGTATCGATGTAGTGCTCGAGTGCACCGGTTTCTATACTTCAAAAGCAAAAGCCGAGGCTCATATTCAGGCCGGCGCTAAGAAAGTAGTTATCTCTGCTCCTGCTGGTAACGACCTTCCGACCATCGTTTACAACGTAAACCACAAAACGCTGACCCCGGCAGATAAGGTTATCTCCGCAGCTTCTTGTACGACCAACTGCTTGGCTCCTATGGCTGCAGCTCTTCACAAATACGCTCCAATCCAGAGCGGTATCATGTCTACCATCCACGCTTACACCGGCGATCAGATGATTCTTGATGGTCCGCAACGTAAGGGCGACCTCCGTCGTAGCCGTGCGGGTGCGCAGAACATCGTTCCGAACTCCACCGGTGCTGCAAAGGCTATCGGTCTCGTTATTCCTGAACTGAACGGCAAACTGATTGGTTCTGCACAGCGAGTTCCGACTCCTACCGGTTCTACCACTATCTTGGTAGCAGTTGTTAAGGGTAAAGACATCACCAAAGAGGGTATCAATGCTGCTATGAAGGCTGCTCAGACCGAGTCCTTCGGTTACACCGAGGATGAGATCGTTTCCAGCGATGTTATCGGCATGCGTTTCGGTTCGCTCTTCGATGCTACCCAGACCATGGTTGCTAAGATTGACGACGACACCTATCAGGTACAGGTTGTTAGCTGGTACGACAATGAGAACAGCTACACCAGCCAGATGGTTCGTACGATTAAGTACCTCGCTGAACTGAAGTAATCGTACCGAAAGGTTAAGAAATAATCGTGTACCTTTAGGGACTAAGAAGTAATACCAAAGATTTCTGTATTACGATATATAAAAAAAGACGTCCATCGGGGACGTCTTTTTTTATATAATTTTTCTATTTTATAATCAGCACAAACCTTTTTCATGCGCCAACTGCATCAAATAGGCCTTGGCAGGTTCATACTCGTTGGGAATAATGCCGTCTAAAATCGCGTCTTTTATTGCTGCCTTCAGCTCGCCTACTGTCGAACAGGGTTCAAGATGCAGTATTTCCATAATTTCATCGCCTTTAACGGGCGGCTGGAAATTGCGGATCCGGTCTCGCTCTTCTAACTCAACCATTTTTTCCCGAACGAGTTGATAATTCCGATGAAACCGGGCTTTTTTCTCTTCATTACGACTTGTTATGTCTGCATCGCAAAGCAGCATCAAATCATCGATATCGTCACCCGCCTCGAATAGCAACCGGCGTACTGCCGAATCTGTCACTATGTCTTCTATCAGGTTGATTGGCCGCATATGAAGGTCCACCATCTTTTTCACATACTCCATTTTTTCATTTAGAGGCAGTTTCATCTTGGCAAAGATCTTCGGTACCATCTTCGCGCCTATATAATTATGATTACGGAAAGTCCAGCCTGCATGTGGATCCCATGCTTTGCTTCTTGGTTTCCCTATATCATGTAACAACGCTGCCCAGCGTAACCATAAATTATCTGATTCCGCGCTTACATTATCTAATACTTTGAGAGTATGAAGGAATACATCTTTGTGACCGCGTCCTTCTTTTACTTCGACACCCTTCAATGCTGATAACTCAGGAAAGATAAGAGGCAAAAGGCCGGTTTTATCGAGTAAAATCCATCCTTCCGATGGGCGACGGCTGAGCATTATCTTGTTCAACTCTTCGCTTATGCGCTCACGCGTGATAATCTCAATACGATTTTTGTTGCGCGATATAGCATCGAATGTCTCGCTGTCTAAGAAAAAACCTAATTGTGTGGCAAAACGCACTGCACGCATCATACGTAACGGATCATCGCTGAAGGTGATATCCGGATCAAGTGGTGTGCGGATGACACAGCGTTCTAAATCCCCGATTCCATCGAATGGATCTAATAACTCGCCGTATCGTTCTTTGTTAAGACAGATAGCCATCGCATTGATCGTGAAATCGCGGCGGTCCTGGTCCTCTTGAAGCGTCCCGTCTTCTACAATTGGGTTACGGCTGTCATTACGGTAACTCTCTTTACGGGCACCTACAAACTCCAACTCCAAATCTTTTTTCTTTACTTGCGCAGTGCCGTATGTTTTGAATACCGACAAATGGGATCCTTTCCCTAAACGCTTGGTTACTTTCTCTGCCAATGAGATGCCCGACCCCACCACTACAATATCTATGTCATCAGACGGGCGATGCAGAAACAGATCTCGCACCCAGCCGCCTATCACATAACATTCAAGCCCCATACGGTCGGCTTCCTCGCCTACCATATGCAGTATTGGATTTTCTATTTTCGGGTTTTGGATGACCATGATTTTTAAAATCGCTTGCAAAAGTACTGTTTTTTTTGCAATTGTGCAAATTTTCTCGCAAAAACAGAAAATAAATTTGTCTGTTTCGAAAAAAAGTTGTAATTTTGCACGTTTTATTATGAATTTACTGTCTAAACACATTGTTACTTCTCTTTGCTTGCTCTTCGGCACTTTCTACATGAGGGCAGCAATTACTCCGTGGAATGGTTCTACGAAAGCAGTCACTCCTGATGGAAACGTTTATTCTGTCTCTACGGCAGAAGAACTGGCATGGATTGCAGAATCAAGCAAAACAAACGATTTTACCGGCAAAATCGTCAGACTGACTGAGGACATAGATTTAGGCGGCGCACTCGGCACACCTCAAAAATGGACTCCTATCGGAACGGCGGAACATCCGTTTAATGGTAAGTTTGATGGGGATAATCACGTTATCTACAACATGTACATCCTCAACTCCTTCCCGGATGGCGCAGGACTATTTGCACAGACAGGTTCCGATGCGGAGATTCATAATCTGGGTATTGCACAAGGCAAGATTATGACGGATCAGACAAGTAACGTAGGAGGCATTGTAGGCGTCAACCACGGTACTATTCACCATTGCTTCAACATGATACAGATTATTGCTCAAGCGGGCGATTCTGTGGGAGGACTTGTTGGCGCCAATTATGGTACAATACGCTATGCGTACAATGCAGGTATCATAACCGACGCCAATAACGATGTCGGTGGATTGGTCGGACACAACTATAGCTCGGCGGTGTTGGAGAACTGTTATAACATGGGATATTGCAAAGGTTCAAACCATGTAGGGGCTTTGTTTGGAACTAATGAGGCGCAGGAATCAAATTTGACGAAAGTCTTCTTTGACCAACAGCTCACCCGCATGTATGCCACTGGGCATGGAGCAGCGGACCCAATCATGACCGACAACACTAAATATGCTATCATCAAATCGGAAACATTCATAAACGCCAGTCCTTTTGCCCAAGACAATGAATGGGAAGGCACATCTGCCGGACATAAGAGTCACCCGCAATTAACCTGTTTCAAAAATCACGTGGCTTCACAAACTTCTGTAATAGCGATTTGGTTGGCGGCAAACAGCCTGCCTATTATGCGGGCGGAGGGGGTTGGAACGCCGGAGGAAGGAAATAAACCGCGGAACTTTTTCAATTTGGGACAGATGAATGGTGACTATAAATGGGATTCTCCCAATCCGACAACCATCAATATTCCTTCACCTACTGCCCATACAGCGCAAGTCACACGCCCATGCGGCAATCAAGAAATTGTCTTGACTATCACGTATGGCGAGGCGGTTAAGCAAATATATACTAACGTCAAAGGTTACGAACCTTTCGATGCAGGAATTGTAGCGGGCAGCTGGTCTGTCTGTTGGAACGCCTCGGATGTGCGATTCATTGATAAGAACAATGGCGGGAAAGAGGCTATGGGAGGAAAGGATGACGAACAGGACCATGCTATTAATAGCTACCAATACATGATTATCCGTGATACAATCACTGGATATGATGAGAATGGTTGGCCAAATGCCTATGAACCCATTGATACATTCCTTATGTCGCAGCCAAGCTATATGGAATGGACTATGCCGACCGATGTGCCAGGTGCATATGCTTTCAGGCGGTATGTGCATGATACGCAATGTAAGTGGGAGTGGACTGCCTCTAAAGCTAAAGGAGAAATGGGAGAGGAAGAAGGAAGACTATGGTTGTTTGTGCGGCCTCGGTTGGACCCGGGAGATTTGTATGAAGAACCGGATACTATCTATGGGATTCCGCAAATGTTACCTATTAAGAGTTACAAAGATGCTTCTGGAGGGGGCGAGCAGTTCGAGTATGTGTGGAAAATGGAGTACGCTGTTCTGGATATTGCCACACAGACATGGGTGCCCGTGGAGGACGATACGCGCGAACCGTTGTATATTGGCTCTACAAAAGTCAGCACAGCATCATTCGACTATAACTTCACTAAGCCCGGTGAATACACCTTCTCCCGTAAGGTCAGCGAGGCTACTTGCCAAGCACTGCCGCTGGAATGCGAACACGCACATAAAGTGGTTGTGTTTGAGGCGATAGACCCGGGAGAAATCACCGCTTTTAGCCGTGAACTTTGTACACCATATTGCGCAGATACTATCTTTGAAATAGCGCCTGTCAGCGGTGGTAACGGGCAGTATTCCTACCGATGGCTGTGCAACGGAGAGCCTGTCGAAGATAGTGACACCACAATCCTGATGTTGGAGAATATTTCCATGAAGCACGGCGAAACGTATATCTTCACCCGTCAAGTCAAAGATGACACAGGTCTCATGGATTGGCAAACGGCGAAAGGCGAGGTGAAAATCACTATCTATAGCGACTACGATGCTGGAGCTGTCAAACCTTTTGAGGAGCAAAAATGCCTGGAAGCCGCTACTATACAGGAAATAGACATGGCCATTTCATCGCAACGCGAGGCTAACGGAGACGGGGAGTTTCAATACTGTTGGCTCCTCTTCAGGGGAGGGGTGGACACGCTTTTGCTGGATACAATCAAGCAGAATACACCAGACCTGAAGCATAAAATATCGCTCAGCAACTACGGGCTGTCTGTTCCGGTCACTGTCTTCGTCAAACGTGCTGTCCAGAATAGTCTCTGTCTCACGGAATGGAAGCAGTCGGATAACGCTGCTGTTTGGCGGCTCGGACGAGCTGAACAGCATATGACGGATATTACTGTTTGTAAGAACGATTTGCCGTATACAGGGACCTATGTTTTTACCGATGGAATCGAGAAAAATTATACGTTTAAGGCGGCAGGAGAAACGGTAGTAATGAACGATCTCACAATAGAAGGATGTCCAAAAGAAGTAACATTGCTTTGCCAGGTTACAGAACTTCCTGTAGTAGCCATTCAGCCTGTTGTCTCTGTATGCCAGACCGCTGATGCCCTTCATATCGTCTATGATATACAGGAAGGGCTGCCTGATCACTTTGATTTGACATTCTCCGATAAGGCTAAAGAGAAAGGGCTTAAAGATTCCCTCAATGCCCCGTTGCCGGCATCGGACACAATCAAGATAACCCTGTCTGAAGACAAACCGCTTGGCGCGTATGAGTTCACTATCGTCTTCTATGCCGCTACTGCAGGCGCTACTTGTAAAGGAGCCCCCATTACGATCCCCTTCTCGATTGACGTGGATGGATATGTGCATCGCAAATGGAATGATGTCGTTTTCGTTGATAATAGCGATAAAAACTGTGAACCGAATTGTGAGGAAGATAAGAAATTCACTTCCTGGCAGTGGTATAAAGACGGCGAAGCGATTGAAGGTGCTACCGGCCAGTCGTATTACGAACAGGGTGGTTTGAATGGTTTTTACCGCGTGCAGATGACCGCTTCGGATGGTACTGTTTATTATAGTTGCCTCTATGAGATGCGCCCTACTCAGGGGTTGGACAATACGACGGAAAACCTCGAACCCATCGGAGATATTCAGACTTTTACGATAGACGGACGTCCTTGCTGCTCGCCTGACATGCCGGGTATTTATATTCAGCGATGGACCGACGATAATAATCAAATCCATACGCGCAAACGTATTGTCAGATGATGAACGGACGACTCATATCTATCGGATTGGCTCTCTGCTGTGTCGTGACGTTGAACGCCGCACAAAAAAAAGACAATTCTTCAAAGAAAGAGCCGGCGCCCCATAAACACTATATTGACATCTATGCTGCTGGCGGTGTCAGTAGCCTTGGCTACTCGCTCGAGGGTGGAAAAACATCTCTCGGGATCGCCTTCTCTGCCGGACTTGGATACACATGGTTCTTCAGGCCCGTCATTGGATTGCAAACAGGGGTCTCTCTTACACGACTCGCCACCAAAGCAACGCTCGTCAATGAAATGCAATGGGCTGGACTGACCGATTATGCCGGAGACGAGTATATTCACCGCACTTCGTTTAGTGACTGGACGGAAAAACAGCAAGCTTATCTTGTGGAAATACCTCTTGGGCTGCGATTCCGCTATTTCGCCAACAAAGATTCTAAGGCGGGATTGCATGCCGCTTTCGGGGCCAAATTGGCTATGCCCGTTATCGCTAATTTCAAACATGCTTCTGGAGCCGTGACTCATTATGCATGGTATGACTACTGGCAACTCGAACTGCGGGACCTGCCAGGACGGTTTGAGACAGAGACTCTCGCCACGCCGCAAGAGGAATCGGTCCGCGACAAACTCAATGTCGTCAATGCGGAAGCATATGCTGAACTCGGAATCGCCCTGCGTGCCGGCGAACGGACGGAAATCAGCATCGCCGCGTATGGACAGTATCTGATTAACGATTTCTGTGCTGTCAAACGCGAAAATCGAACGCCGCTCGGCTTCGCCAATGCGCATAATAACTATTCGTTCATGCCAGAATACCACGGTCTCATCGGGACAAATAAGATTGGCGCGATGCATCCATGGATGGCTGGACTGAAGATTGGCGTCTCTGTTTGGCCGGGAAAAACGGACAAGCAAAAAAAGAAAGAACTCAAGAAACTCGCCAAGCAATTCCCTGAATTGATGCCGGTTAAGGAAATACATGATACAATCTACCTGCACGACACCATTTATATCCGCGAGACAGCAGACCGCCATAAAACGCCGGACTCTAAAAACATAGCAGCATCAGGCAATCGGAAACCGATGACTGCGGCGCAAAAACAATTGGATGACCTGCTCTCGCAGGCGGTAATCTGGTTCCCGTTCGATAAGTCCGACCCTATCCTTGAACCGGCCTATATCCTTGACTCAGTGGCTTCGATGATGGCAACACATCCCGAATTGAGAATCCATATCAACGGGCATGCTTGTAAAATCGGAACAGAGCAGTATAATCTCCGGCTCGCGTTACGACGGGCACTCGCCATCACGGATATGTTGCGCGCAAAAGGGGTGCCCGAGGAACGAATGTTCGTTCGCACGTACGGAGCCAAACAGCCCTACCGATACAACGGCCCACACCAATTGTCCAAAGACAGACGCGTCGAAATCATCCCCGAACCATAAGACAGAATTTGCTATTTTTTTCGTCTTGTCTTTGACTTGCCTTTGACTTGCCTTTGACTTCCAATGGATGCTCAATGGATACTGAAAGGATGCTCAATGGTTGCTCATTGGAACCATCAAGCATCCTTGCTTATCTTTTACTATCGGATTTTTCCCCTTCTTCGCTCCCTTCTGAAATCTTCTGCAAAGATACAAAAAAAATTTTATATATGCAAATTTTTAATCCAAAATTCTGCAATAAAAACGAATATTTCATGTTTTATTTATTCCTATCGGACACTAATAGCACTTATTTGTGCAAAAAATGTAACAAAAATTTGCATATTCAAATTATTTTATGTACTTTTGTCGCAGATTTTTGCATTTTAACAAAAAAATGACTAATCCACATTGTTTATTCACATAAAATTATTTAATGTATGAAAAAGATTTTTACTCTTCTCTGTGCAGGTTTTCTCGGCCTCACAACCCTCCAAGCAGAAGTGCTATTAACAGAGCATTTCGCTCAAACAACAAAAACATTAGCAACAAACGAAAATGCTTTTGCTAACGAAATCGCTTCAACAGGTTGGACCAACATCAATGGCAGTGGTCAAATCTATATGAATACTACGGAAGATTTGATTTATAACGGTTACAAGAGTGCAACCGATAACACCGGCTCAGCAGAGTACATAGCCACTTTTGGTAAAAAGGTGGCTACTCCTCTCTCACAAAACATCAATACTGGTTCTATCTATGCTGCAGCTATATTTAACTTTAAAGCTTGCAGTCCTGAAGCCGGAAGAGACTATTTATGGGCATTTTCCCCGGATAAATCTTCTATATCCACCGCAGGCAATCATTTTGGACGCTTATGCGCACAAAAATCAACGAACACATTCCAACTCGGTATTGCAAAGAATGCCGAATCCGCTGCATTTATCTCTTATACAGGAGAATTGGCATATGGCAAGTACTTAATCGTAATGGAATATGAATTTATTGATGGGGAGAAAAATGATATTGTCCGCCTTTATGTAAATCCTGTAAAAGGTGACAAACCGGCAGCAACTATAGAATGTAAGCAACATGCTGAAAACGCAGGAGGAACCGATGTCGGTTCTGGAACAAAAGATGATCCTTCGCAATTTGCAAGTTTTATGCTGTACTCCACCAATACTACAAAATTGGCTTGCTTAATCGACGAACTGAAAGTTACCACTTCTTGGGATGACCTCTGGGAATCCGGTGGCGCAAGCACGGACCCTGCCGAAACTATAGCTGTTGAGAAGGCTGTTAATTTTTATGAAGAAGACCTATATAACAATTTCTATATTTCCACAGTATTCCCAAATAAAGAATATAAGAAAGAAATAGAAATTTTGGCAGAAAACTTGACAGAAGATATTACTGTTTCCCATAAAAATAGCGACATCTCATTAAGCGCTTCTACGATTGACAAAGAGGGAGGGAAACTGACAATCACACTGAATCCTTCTAACATTTCTGGAAATCAAGTTGATACCATTGTCTATTCAAGCGGAGAAGCAACAGATACTACTTTTGTGGCATGGGGAGTAAATCTGCAATCATATACGGATATTGCTTCTCTCAAAGCAGCCTATGCCAGTGACAACGAGTTTGGCATGTACTTATTCTCTGGGGAAGCAGTCATTACGCGCACATATAGCGGCGCTGCATATATTCAGGATGCTACTGCTGCTATACGGTTAAGTAATGAATGGGACCTAGCTGATGCTTTTGCCGATCTAGTAGTAGGAGGCAAAATTGGTAATTTCATTGGGTTTGCAGGTGAAAAAGATGCTGCAGGAATAAAAAACTTCATTATTGGACAAGATGTTCTTCCTATATCTCAAAACAATATTGTTGAACCGCAAATTATCACACTTGCAGGCTTACAAGCAAATGCCTTAGATTATTTACTTGAAATTGTTAAAATTGAAGATGCTGAACTAGACCAGTCTAATGGTACTTTCCTATCTGCTTCCAAGGTTAGTTTTGAACAAGGAAATAACTCTGCTTTTATACAAGCCATAAATTCAAGCGCAGATTACATAGGAGAATCCATTCCGGCAAAAGCTGATATTACTGGATTTAGTATCAATCAGAACGGAACTGTGATTGTTCCGCGCTCAAAGGCTGACATCGTTTCTAAGGATATCTCCACGGCCATCGACAATATCAATGCCTCTTCCCTTCAGGGAGGAGAAAGAGGTAGGCTTTTCTTACACAACGGGCAAATTATTATCCTCCGCGATAACAAGACTTTCAATCTCCTCGGTACGGAAATTAAATAAACGTACAACACATGATTATGACTAAACGCCATATTTTTCTCGCTCTTCTGGCAGGCGTGCTCTTCATGAGTATGCCTGCTTATGCAGACGAACAACTTACCAACCTGGTAAAAAATGGTAGTTTTGAGGAATATACACCCCAAAATGCTAATTTCTTAAGCGAGGGGGACTATGCCGATTTTAAAGACTGGGAAAGGGAAGGCTTTTGTACAAGAGCTGAAACTACTGATGTATATGATGGGGAAACAGCACTTCGGTTATATTATACGTCAGCTAATAATATCTACCAAAGGGTTGAAAACCTGACGGATGATTATTACGAAGCTGGGGTTCCTTTCCGACTTTCCTTGCATTTTAAAGCACTCACAATTCCAACTAATGGCAAAGTTTCTATCGAGTGTTATTGGGAAGGCGCTACGGGCTCAGATGTAGAGGCCATAAAAGCGGTAGATGCGGACAAATTACAACGGATAATAAGTGATTCCGTTCAAGACAAATGGCATACACTGATAATCGAAACGAAACGCCCTGCAAATGCGAAAGATTTCTGTATCTGTCTGAAAGTAAGCGCAAAAGCCGTTGTTCTCTTCGATTCCATCGCCTTTTCTGCGCTTCCTACCGTCGCGCCTGAAGAACCGGTCATTTCGGCTGCGCCAAAAACAGTTCCGAGTATCACATGCAAAGTAGGGGAAACTGCTACATTCCAGACTATCCACCTCTCGCATGCCAACGTACAAGCACCTACTACATTCCGCATTGGAGGCCCTAACAGCGACCAGTTTGAACTCTCTGCCAATGGATTACCAAAAGACCAAAGTGAGATAGACATCACCGTTACGTACAAACCCAAACAAGCCGGAACACACAGCGCATCACTCATTTTTGACAATCCTGCCCACACAGCCATCCTGCCGGACATGATTTCCTTGAAGGCTTCTTGTACTGACCCAACGAAAAAACCGACTATTACTGTCACACCCGCTACATTACTTGAGTTTGAGACAAGAGCTGGCAAACAGATATCCAAAACTATTACAATCAAGAGTGAGAATTGTACGGATTACGTGTATCTCAAAATAGAGCATATCCAAGGCGAGGCGTTTACCTGCGGTTCGTCCATGTTGCCTAAGAACTTCGAATCGGAAGCAACTATCTATTTCACGCCACTTGAAATTGGTACATACCAGTCCAAACTCATTGTTTCCACACAAGGTGGTGAATCCGTTGAACTGACGTTGAACGGAAAAGCACTTGAATCGACACCCGAGACCATCGACTGGACTACTGATTTCCAATGGAACGACTCGAATCCTTATGCACTGTTAGACGAAACATTCGATTCCGCCGAACACAATGAGACCTTGAAAATAAAAGATTGGCAGAATGTGGCAGATGCAAATGCACGCCCATGGTGGGGATTTGACGAGGCAAAAACCACGCCGAAACGCGGAAACGGCAAATATGCCAAAGCTACAGCTTACCGGTACGGAAAGGACTCAACCGACACATGGGAGATGTGGCTCGTTACGCCTGCACTCGATTATGCCAAAGCGGAACACAAACTCTTCAAGTTCTCTGTCATGGGAGAGTATATGCCGAAAGATGGCTCAACTACCGCACTCGAGGTATATTATATTGATGCTACAGACTCCAAGAATATATTCTTCCAGAAGTTCGAAGGGCTCTCTATTCCTTCTACTGCTGACGAAAACAATATATGGGTTCCTTTTGAGATTCACTTGGAAGACCAGCCCAATATCTCCGTCTTCCATATGGCATTCCGATATGTCGGACCTAATGGAGGAATGGGAAGCGTGACCTACTATATAGACGATGTCAGTTGGGGCAAAGAGAGTTCTACTCCTATCGACCCGGGCACTGATCCAGGCGACCAAGCTATTGAGAATACGTATTCTATAGGGAAAGATCTTCCGGAGGCTTCCAAGATCCTCCATAACGGCACATTCTATATCCTCCGTGGAAACAAAGTATATTCCGTCTCCGGACAAGAAGTCAGGACTCTATAATCTCCTCCCTGAGGGCGTTCGGGCAAAGCGAGATAAGAACGAGGGAGGAAATTGCCATACAAAAAGGACAGCAATTTGCTGTCCTTTTGTCGAGAAAAGTATCAAATTATCGAACGATTTCTTTAGAGACTTACTTAAAATCGACAAATTTATAAACGAAAGTCCCGACTTATTTAGGGAAAAATCTCTGGATGTATAAATGGATGATTTATTGACGAAAACTCTATTACAGAGAACCCATCCTATCCCCCTATATTCCTTAAATTCATCTCTGTAAACTCCCCAATAAATATCCCCTAATATAGTAGTATAAGTAGGCGTATCACCGTTGCTTTTATTACTTGTTTCGTGTAAAGTAGTCAAAAAAAATCTACTATACTTGACTTTTTTATTATGCTTCCTATATTTATATGTAAGGAGCGGGCACAATAACGCCCGATATAATATTATGAACAATCAATACAAACGTCAGTATCGAGAACTGAGCAATGAAACTAAAGAGAAAATAAGCCGCAGCACCACAGGAGTAAGAAAAAGCGATCTTCATAAACAACACATTAGTCAGGCAATGAAGGATTACTGGAAAGGAGTTCCTCATAAGCCTGATGATGAAATGCGAAAGTATTTAGACGGGGACATTTAATCACTTATCAAGGTGAAGATTTCGTTTTTTTTAATAATCAAATTCAAGATAATCATGGAAACAAATGTTAACATTCGACAAATTAAAAATCGTAGTCAATTCAATCGACTTCATAGACAATCTCAAATACAACAAGTTCCAAACTATCATTCAAAATGGAGTTGTCACTCAATATAGATACCAACAGATGACACCTTATACATTATACATAGAGAAAGATTTAGCCGAAAATGAATTGGTGATTGAATTTACAGGTAAGATATTAGGAGCGCAATACCCTGAACTAATCAATCAGACGAACATTCATCAATGTTTCGAAGCCATCAACGCTCTTGGTATATGCACCTTAGATGTAAATAGCATTCTGACTTTCGGGAAGGTGGTGAAAGCCGATGTGACTAGGGATATAGAGTATAGCGATATATCCAGCCTCAGCAAAGAGTTGCTTTCTTGCATAAAAAACAACGAGCGATATAATGCAACCTGCGAAGGCGGGAACTTTATCGTAGAGAAGAAAGTAAAGACGAAAAATAGGAAAACAAGATTAACTATCTATGACAAGGAGAAGGAGATGAATCTTGCTGAGAACCAAAGATGGCTTCAATCATTGGGTTATGCTGAGGCTAAACAGATAACCGACTACTTCCACAAGAAGATTCGTTTTGAAATGAATCTTACTTCTATCAAAGCAATTAAGAAGAATCTTAATATTCAGGACAACTCTATATCCTCTGTATTGAACTCCAACACAAACCCAATAATGCCTTTTCTTGACAAAGTGTTAGTGAATAATGCTGAGGCTCGTGTCGCCAAATCAGTTCGGGATTTAGAGCGGCTTGCTTTCATGGAGAAGTATGGCAACGACTTTAAGGCTATCGAGAGGGCAATCCTTCCAATTAAGTCACCTAAGACAAATTTGTCACAGATGATGAAACAATATCGTCTATTGTATAATGCCCTTCATGCGAACACCTCAGATAGTATCAAAGAGAGATTGAGGAATGCACTATTGGAGATTTTTCTAATCGGTGTCTTTGTATCAATATAAGATTGTAACCTTTTAATCTTGTGCTGAGGCTTAAAAGTCGCGCCAAATTGTATCAAATCAACTTAAAAAGTTATTTTGAGTCTTCAAAATTTGCATATGTCATAAAAAAGCAGTAATTTTGCACCAAACTTAGTGCAAAACTAAAATGCCTATGGAAAAATAACGGTCAACAGACATAAATATTAAGCGTTTGCTTAACAAGGGCTCTCAAAACTTCGACAACTTTGAACCATCTCTATGTTTAGTAATACGCACACGCTTTGGCGTGGGCTATTCGCATATTAGAGATGGAGGGAGTCGAAGTCCTGAGAACCTAAAAGGCATTAGCCCGCGCTTTTTGTTGTCTATTAGGAGTCAGGGGCTTTTGTTTTTGAGAATTTTAAATTTTAATACTTATGACAGTCAAATTATCTTACAATTATTTTCTCCATCCTGAAAAAGATGGAAACCTATCTTTACCGACCACCGAGGTGCGTATTGCAGACGCATCAAAATTATTGGTAAATGGTACAGTTATTCAATTTGAAGAAGATGAAAAAATAGCATCGTCTGCAAAGGAATTGGAAACACTAATCCAAAATTTTAGAATGTCCAGTGATAGCCATATGTATAAAAATGGTCAGAAGATTTATTATCAAGACGATCATGTTATCATTGGCAGTAAAGTGTGGGATTTCCTGCAAGGACAAAGCAACGATAGTTTATATGTAAAAAGAGATAAACATATACCTGTTCAAGCCATTTCAAGTGTAGACTTTGTGGATTCAAAGATTGGAATGATAATATGCATTCTTCTTGCGATGGCCAGCATATTTGGTGCCTTCCTCCTTTGGAATACAGGATGGATGCATAGTGAGGGCAGTTCTGTGGACACAATAGTTTGTATTTGTTTAGGTGGGCTAGGTGTTTTGATCTTTGCCCTGCTTGCAAAATATTTGCATGATCGAGGAACTTTGAAAATTCTCACAAACAACATTATGTCTATGAGTGTTTTCCCGTTTATAAAGAAAGATATTGCACAAAAATACATGGAGCCGATGCTTCAATGTTTAAAAGACAGAGAACTTGCATAAAAAAATAGGAGGCGATTAACCTCCTATTTTTAGTATTGTTTAGAATGACTTAGATTTATCTACTTCTTTTAGGAACTCCTCTCTGGAATGGATATGAACGATATGCCCGTCTATAGAGACATAACCATCAATATGTTCTATCTCTTCAAATAGGGCACTAACCGATACATCAAGAGCCTTGGCTATGCGCTCGATTGTGTCAAGGCGAGGGTTACCTTTAATCATTCTTGATAGACTGGCAGGGTCAATACCAAGTTGCTCTGCCAGTTCTTTTTGACTCATTTTCTTTCTAGAACGCAAGATTCTTACATTGCGTTCAAAGTCCTTCTGTGCGTTCATAAAATTCAAATTTGGCGCAAAATTACTAAAAATTGAGCGAATAAGCAAATAATTTCGTATATTTTTGATAAAAAAATCAATTTTTCTGCTTTAAAATTTGCATATATCAGAAAAAAGCAGTACCTTTGCATTGCATTTAAAAGTCAATAATAAAATAATATATTAACATATACATCAATATTTTTGATCAAATGAAAACAAAGGTATGTATATATGCCAGAGTGAGCACCCAGTCGCAAGATTACGAACGCCAGTTATCCGAGTTACGTGAGTATGCTAGTCGTATGGATTATGAAGTAGTCAAAGAGTTTAGTGAGAAGATTTCGGGCGCAAAGTCAGTAGCCGAGCGTCTGGCATTAACGGAGTTGTTAGATTATGCAGCCAATAATCGGATAGATAAAGTACTGGTTTACGAATGCAGCCGTATAAGCCGTAGAGCAATTGATTTTCTCCAAGTAATTGACCAGCTAACGCAGATGAAAGTGAGCGTTTATATCCTTCAAAACGGATTAGAGACCCTTATGGCAGATGGTAGTGTGAACCCCATCGCTCAGTTGGTACTTGGTATCATCGGTCAATTCAACTCTATGGAGCGTAGCCTTATTCGTAGTCGTATGGAAAGTGGCTATAATCATTTTCGCAGCCTCGGCGGTAAGGTAGGAAGAAAAGTTGGGTATCGCAAATCAGACGATGCAATGAAGGAGCAATACTCCAAGGAGATGTCGTTACTTCGAAAGGGATTGTCATTACGTAATGTGCAAGCGATTACAGGAACAAGTTTGAATACTTTACGTAAGGTGAAAGAGTACATAGTCTAATGTGCTCTTTTTTGTGTTGATCTAATGCAAAATTTCAAAAAATGGTTGTATATTTGTGTTGAAGATAACCGAAGTATTCAATGTAGATATACGAATTGAGAAGGGCTTAAGGTTTAAGGTTAACCTGATGGCGGCAGTAAAAGAACTCCAATGTTCACTCACGGAGTAGCCAGTAAAACCGATAACGGCTTAGCCGACCCGTAAAGGGGAAATACTAACCTAAACATGCTAAATAGGGAGAAGTATGAAAAAGAGTTAACTGATTTAGGAATTGAAAGTCAAGAAGATAGAAATGAAATGATTCAATCTTTATGGAACTTAGTATTATTAGTTGTAAATGGTTTAAAAGATGAAAAAGAGTAAGATAAAAGCAAGAATGATAACTCCTTATGAAGAGTTACAATACAAAGTGGCATATGCTTGGACACGTGTTAGTTCTGACGGGCAGAAATCGCGAGGTTCATCACTTGCCTCACAAGAAGAGGAAATAACAACATACGCTGAGAAGAATGGCATTATCATCAAAAAGTGGTATGGACGAGATGTGGAATCTGGAACAAAACTAGAGCGCAAACGATTCGATGCTATGATTTCAGATGCTCAAAAAGATAAACAAGTCAATGTTATATTATGCTATGATTCAAAACGATTTGGGCGTTTAGGGGGCGATACAATTAGTCTTAAAGACAAATTACTAAGCCAAGGTATTTATGTTATCTACACCTCTGAAACGAATTACAATAGAACAGATTCTGGTGGTTATTATGCAGATGGAATGAGAGATCTTGGTGGTAAAGTGGATGCCAATGACCGTTATAAGATGTGTGCCAATGGAATAGTACATATGCTAAATAGGGGAGAGTGGTGCTTCCATGTCCCTTTAGGGTATACTCGCGTCAGAAGAGAAGAAAGGGGCAATGTAAAGCACCATGTGATCGAAATCAATGAAACGGGCGAGAAACTTCGTAATGCTTGGATTTGGCGGGCGCAAGGAGAACGCATAATAGACATAGTGCATAAACTGAATAGCCTCGGCGTAAGGTTAAGTAATGATAAGCCAATTGACGAAAAGAACCTTAGCAAGATATTGCGTAATACCTTCTACACAGGGTGGATTGAGCATGAACTGATTGACACTGAGAACCATCGAATAAAGGGCAATTACCAAGCATTGATAGATGAAGATACATTCAATCTCGCTAATGGTATATCGCAACATGTCGGATACGAACAGGTGAAAGAGACAACGCCTTTCCCGTTGAAGCGTCATATCTATTGTGATTGTTGTGGTGGCGCGCTGACAGGATATACACGAGCGCGCAAGAAACATACACATTATTACTACAAGTGTAATACACACGGATGTAAGTGCAATAGTAATGCCAATGACATGCATGCCTCATATCTGGATTTGTTAGCAGGCTACACCATCAAAAAGGAATTACTGCCAATAGTGAAGAAGATGTTAGAAGAAGAGATCGATAACCATCTCAAAGAAAACAAGAAACTGCTAACGACACTGAGAAGCAATGAAACAGAAAAGAGGAATCAGTTAGATGAGGTAGAGTATAAATATGCTCTCGGAAACATTCCAAAATCATCTTACGATGTAGCCAAGAAGCGATTATCGGATGAACTCAGTAATATCATCTCCCAGATTGGAGAATATGAAAGCCAGTTATCGAACACTTTCCCTTCTATCGACAAAATGCTGCTAATGTGCTGTAAATTAGGCGATTTGTGGCAAAATTCGAACTTCAAAGAGCGTCAGAAGTTGCAGAATTTAGTCTTTCCGAATGGGGTGAGGTATAGCCGACTTTTAGCAAATTATCGAACACCCGAAGTAAACAAGGTATTCTCGCTAATACGCACTATTTCAGAGAATTACGATAAGGAGCAATCAAAAAGCGACTCAGATTGTTCATCTGAATCGCCTTTTGTCGAGAAGAGGCGACTCGAACGCCCGACCCCTACGTCCCGAACGTAGTGCGCTACCAACTGCGCTACTTCTCGCTCATGTACTTATTCGATTATTTGCCGGAACAAACTTCCTCGAAAAAGCGTGCAAAATTACTGCTTTTTTTTTATATATGCAAATTTTTCAGCAATTATTTTGCACTTTTTCTTCGGAATGAGGCTTTTCCTGGCTTTATTGGTTCGTTTTTAGCCATTATCTCACGCACTTCCGCTTCTGTTATCGCTTGTACCGTTTTGCCTTTAGGTATCTGATAATTGCCTTCCGGTGTATGGATATATGCACCATAACGTCCGTTCAGTACTTTTATATCTCCCCATTGATGAATAGGTGTTTCGGCCTTTTGTTTATCGGCTATCAACTCTGCCGCTTCCTGCAATGTAAGCGTATGAGGGTCTTTACCTTTGGGAATTGAGATAAATGACTTCTTATAGCGCACATACGGGCCAAACTTACCCTCACCAACTATCACTTCATTTCCTTCGATTTCACCGAGGGAAATAGGCAGTGCTTCGCGGAATAATTCAAGAGCTTCGCTCAGCGTAATAGAGAATATCGACTGACCCTTTTTGAGACTCGCAAAACGCGGTTTCTCATTAGCTTTATCGCCCATTTGCACACACGGACCTATTTTGCTGATTTTGGCGATGACGGGCTGCCCGCTTTCGGGGTCGGTACCTAATAAACGACCGTCAACTTTTCCCGATGGAATCGAAGAAAGGAGCGGTTTGAACGTCTTATAGAATGCATCTACTGCCTCTGTCCATTCTACTTTTCCAACTGCTATGCGGTCGAACTGTTCTTCCTCATGTGCGGTAAAGTTATAATTAAGTATCTGCGGGAAATTCTCTACAAGGAAATCGTTGGTAATCCGTCCTAAGTCGGTTGGCATAAAACGCTGGCTGTCTGCTCCATAGAGTTCGCTTTTCTGCTTCTCGGTTACCATTCCGTCCTGCTTGAGCGAGAGTATCGCAATATCGCGTTTAACACCTGGTACCGACCCTTTTTCTACATACTTGACATGCTGTATGGTGTCTATAATAGTTGCATATGTGGACGGGCGGCCTATTCCGAGTTCCTCCATCTTTTTGACAAGCGTTGCGTCATTATAGCGGAATGGAGGTTTGACATACGTCTGTATCCCTTCGGCATCCACCAGTTTGAGTCGCTCGCGCTTGACCATAGCCGGTAATACGCGGCGCTCTTCTTCCGCATCATCGGTCGATTGTACATATACACGCGTAAATCCGTCAAAAGTAATTGTTTCACCGTTAGCAACAAAGGCGTATTTGCTGCCATGTACCGATACCTCAATGGTAGTTTTTTCACTTTGAGCCTCAGCCATCTGGGATGCAATAGTCCGCTTCCATATCAGGTCATACAGCCTCTGTTCATCGCGCGTCGCACCGGCTGTAAGGACATTCATATACGTCGGACGGATGGCTTCATGCGCTTCTTGGGCGCCTTTGGCTTTAGTATGGAATTGACGGGTATGAACATATTGCGCTCCATACTGCTCGGCAATAACTTCTTTGGCTGTCCCCAACGCCAATGTTGAGAGATTGACAGAATCAGTACGCATGTAGGTTATTTTTCCGCTTTCGTATAGAGACTGGGCTAAACGCATGGTCTTGGATACGGTGAATTTCAGTTTACGCGCCGCCTCTTGCTGTAAGGTCGATGTAGTGAATGGTGGAGCTGGCATATGTGTAACCGGCTTACGCTGAACATCGCGGACAATAAACTGGGATCTGTTCAGACTCTCAAGGAACTCTATCGCGTCTTTTTTATGCGAAAAACGATGGTTCAATTCGCATTTCAACACAGACGCCTCGCCTGGATTTGCTCCGATGAAATCGGCAAAAATACGATACGCGGAAGATGCACGGAACGATTCTATTTCGCGTTCCTTTTCTACGATTAGACGAACTGCAACAGATTGTACGCGACCGGCAGAAAGACCCGTTGTCACTTTCTTCCATAGTACCGGGGACAACTCAAATCCTACTATTCGGTCTAATACTCGGCGGGCCTGTTGGGCGTTAACCAGGTTGTAATCAATATCACGGGGATGTTGAATTGCCTCAAGAATGGCATTCTTGGTAATCTCGTGAAAAACAATACGTTTTGTTTTGGCTTCATCAAGATGCAGAACCTCTTTGAGATGCCATGCGATTGCCTCTCCTTCACGGTCTTCATCTGAGGCTAACCATACTGTATCCGCTTTTCTCGCCTCGCTCTGTAATTGAGTTATCAGACGCTCTTTATAGGGGTCAATCGCATAGTTCGGTTGATAATCATGCTCTAAATCTATGCCTAATGAGTTCTTTCCTACGGGCTCTATATCGCGTATATGCCCTTGACTGCTCATTACATGATAGTCTTTGCCCAGAAATTTTTCTATCGTCTTCGCTTTGGCTGGAGACTCTACTATAACCAAATTTTTACTCATACTACTATAAATAAGGTGTACCCTCAAAAAACGCTGCAAAAGTAGTATAATTAATTTATTTATGCAAATTTTTTGGGGGACGCTTGCATAATTCAAAGATATTTAGTATCTTTGCAGCCGATTTGAGAAAAATAGTTGTAAAATTTTTATAAAAAGATTTGCATGAACGTTTTTTTAGTCGTATTATTAGTGCTCGCGGGCGTCGCGTTATTATTAATGGAGATGTTCCTTCTTCCGGGTTTCGGCATTGCAGGGATCGGTGGTTTCGGCTGTCTCGTTGCCGCCGTTGTACTTGCTTGGTTATGGATTGGCAAAATGGCGGGATTCATTACTTTGGCTGCCTGTTTGATTTTGTCATGTCTGGCAATCTGGGGTTTCTTGCGCAGTAACGCGTTGGATAAAATGGCATTGAATACAAAAATTGACAGCCATGTAGAGTTGGCAAAAAATAAACTGGAGAAAAAAAAGGAAACGAAAGAATTAACCTCTGAAAATAAATAACGATTATGGATGTACTAACAATTATCATCGTGACGCTGGTAGCGATCGCGCTTTGTATTTTCTTTTATTATGTGCCCTTCATGTTGTGGATCAATGCGCAGGTCAGCGGAGTACGTATTAGTTTGATTCAGCTCTTCTTGATGCGTATACGTAAAGTACCGCCCACAAAGAT
Organism: Bacteroidia bacterium; assembly: GCA_021152555.1. Lineage (GTDB taxonomy): Bacteria > Bacteroidota > Bacteroidia > Bacteroidales > Paludibacteraceae > Colicola. The sequence continues at coordinate 21,073 of JAGKVE010000015.1, forward strand.
TGTGAACTGCATGATTGAGGCGCATAAGGCGGGCCTGAGTGACGTGAAACGTGACGGACTGGAGGCGCATTATCTTGCCGGCGGGCATATAGAGCGCGTTGTACACGCGTTGGTCAGTGCCAGCAAAGCAGGTATTGATCTGCCCTTCCAAATGGCTACGGCGATTGACCTCGCTGGACGGGATGTCTTCGAAGCGGTACAAATGAGTGTTAACCCGCGCGTTATTGATACACCGCCTGTAACGGCTGTCGCAAAAGATGGTATTCAGTTGATAGCTAAAGCACGCGTAACAGTTCGTGCAAACATTCGTCAACTGGTCGGAGGCGCTGGAGAAGATACTATACTCGCCCGTGTCGGTGAAGGTATCGTCAGTTCAATCGGTAGTGCTGAAAGCCATAAATTGGTGCTCGAAAATCCCGATTCAATCAGTAAATTAGTACTTTCTAAAGGACTCGACGATGGTACGGCTTTCGAAATTCTCAGTATTGATATCGCGGACATAGATGTAGGTAAAAACATCGGTGCCCAATTGCAAATGGACCAGGCAGAAGCAGATAAGAATATAGCCCAGGCAAAAGCCGAAGAGCGACGCGCTATGGCCATCGCTAACGAACAGGAAATGAAAGCGAAAGCACAAGAGGCGCGCGCCAAAGTAATTGAAGCGGAAGCTTTGGTTCCGCAAGCGATGGCAGATGCTTTCCGTTCGGGAAATCTCGGAATCATGGATTATTATCGCATGCAGAATATGCAAGCCGATACCGCTATGCGGGAACAAATAGCAGGAGGAGGAGAGAAAAAGGGAGCGAAAAAATAAATGCGCATAGCCTTATTGCAATATTCGATTGTGTGGGCTGACCCGCATGCTAATGTGCGCGCATTGGACAAGCGACTCGCCGCTATCAAAGGAAACGCGGACATAGCGGTTGTTCCCGAGATGTTCTCTACCGGATTCTGTACTGACCGCATGGACTTGGCGGAGCCGTGGGGAGGAGAGACTTGCCAAGCACTGCAACGCATGGCGGATTCATACGATATTGCCATCATTGGAAGTTTGATTGTTAGAATGGATGATGGTCTGCGAAATCGTGGATTTATGTTCGCTCCGAATGAAGAACCGCGATTTATTGACAAACGGCATCTGTATAAACATGGTGGGGAGGCATTACTCTTCAAAGCCGGTGACCAACGGGAAGTATGGGAATTCCGCGGCGCGAGAATACGCCTGGCAGTTTGTTATGACTTAAGATTCCCCGTTTGGCTGCGCCAAGACCCTGATAATATGTATGATATACTTGTCTGCGTAGCTTGCTGGCCGAAAGTACGGATTCAATATTGGGACGCTATGTTACCCGCACGCGCTGCAGAAAACCAAGCACTCGTTGTTGGCGTAAACATGGTCGGAACAGATGGCATGGGAGAGGTCTATAACGGACATTCGGCAGCATATGACACATGGCTGAGGGATGTGGCGTTATTTAACGAAGCGGAAGAAGGTACACGAATAGTGGAACTTTCTATAGAAACGGTGCGTCATTATCGTTCTGCATCTCCGTTATGGCAGGATGCTGACGAGTTTAGTGTGGGAGATTAGTGGAGGTCAATTGGCAAATAAAAAAACTGACAGCTGAAGAGCAAACGGCTGCAGAAAGATTGAGTAACAAACTGGAAATCAGTTTGGTTGCTGGTCGTTTGTTGGCAGGAAGAGGTATCCGCACTGCAGCTGAAGCACGGGCATATATACGGCCGTCTTTAGATAGTTTGCATGACCCCTTCCTGATGCGTGACATGAGTGCCGCGGTTGATAGATTGTGTTGCGCGATAGACCGGCACGAACGAATCATGGTGTACGGCGATTATGACGTGGACGGGACAACCGCTGTGGCATTGATGTACTCTTTCCTTCGCACGCAAACAGACAATCTCGTCTATTACATTCCGGACCGTTATACCGAAGGATATGGAATCTCTGCCAAAGGTATCAATACAGCAAAAGAGAAAGGGTGTTCACTTGTTATTGCTCTTGACTGCGGCATCAAAGCCGTGGATAAAATGGAGTATGCTAATAGTCTCGGAATAGATTTTATCATCTGTGACCATCATACGCCGGGCGATATTCTACCAAAAACGGTCGCCGTGCTCAATATGAAACGCAATGACTGCCTTTACCCGTTCAAAGAGTTAAGCGGATGTGGAGTGGGCTTCAAATTAGCGCAGGCATATGCACAACGACGTGGTATTGAACCACAAGAGGTATATAAATTACTACCGCTATTGGCAATGAGTATTGCGAGTGATATTGTGCCGGTAACGGGTGAAAATAGAGTGTTGGCTTTCTATGGACTTAGAGCACTAAATGCCCGGCCGTCTGTGGGAATCAAAGCTATTATGCAAGTAGCCGGCATTGAAGGAAAAACGATTACTATCAGTGATTTGGTATATAAAATTGGACCACGTATCAATGCCGCAGGACGTATTAAGAGCGGGGCGGAAGCTGTGAGATTGCTTATAACAGACGATGCTGACGCTGCGCTGCAATTTGCGCAAGATATTGATTCGTACAACCAGAACCGCCGTGATTTTGATTCTAAAACAACGGATGAGGCGCTGGAACAACTCCAAAATGACCCTATGAATGCATCTATGCATACTACAGTTGTCTATTCGCCGGATTGGCACAAAGGAGTTGTGGGAATCGCGGCAAGCCGGTTGACGGAGACGTATTATCGACCGACTATAGTACTGACGGCGGGGGATGACGATATTATCAGCGGAAGTGCACGATCCGTAAGTGATTTTGATATATATACTGCTATCGACTCCTGCCGCGATTTGCTTACAAATTTCGGCGGACATAAATTTGCAGCAGGGCTTAGCATGCACAAAGCGGATTTACCGGAGTTTAAAAGGCGATTTGAACAGTATGTGGCAAGCCATATCACGCCCGAACAACAAGTCCCTACCTTGGATATCGAAGCAGAGGTGGAACTGAGCGACATGAATTGGAAAATGTATAAGATTCTCCAATGCCTTGAACCTTTCGGACCGGGCAATGAACGACCGCTCTTCCTGTGTCGCAATTTGATTAACAACCGGAATACCCGTGCTGTGAGTGATAGGAAACACCTCCATCTGGATCTAACGGATAGAACAGTTGCTATGGACGGTATTGCGTTCGGGCAAGGTGATAAAGCGACACACCTGCAAAATGGGAAAAGTATAGATATCTGTTTTTACTTGGAAGAGAATAGTTTCCACGGGCGTACTACCCTGCAAATGAATGCGCAGGATATTAAGTTAGTGGAGTAATATAGAAACTATTGAAGCAATGAAAGAGAATAACATTCCTATTGTCGATTGCCCATACGGCGATTACATGATTGGTGACGCAAGTGGCAAACTGATGAATGAGTACGGACGCTATCCTTGCAAAATCAGTTGTGGTGTTTATGCCATGTTGGTTAGGGGCACTGCGCATGCTACTATCAACGTGACAGAATATGATTTCAAAGCAAACGATGTACTGTTGCTTGAGCCTGGTAGTTTTTTGCTCATCCGTGAATTTTCGGAAGATGCACTGGTCTATTGGATTGTATTCGGTAGTAAGTTTCTGGAGAAACATACGGTCAACAACCGAATGTCTTTGTCTGCCCTTCAACTCCACTCGCCGAAAATCAGCCTAAGTGAAAACCACGCGCAAGTGCTACATTCGATGTACAATACGATTGTCGCGGCCTTGAACGCGCAGCCTACAATGCTGGATACGGAGAAAATGGTACATGTCTTCAATTTGCTGCGGACCAGTTATGCCAAGTATGCGCATGAGCAGGACGAATATCTGGTGAAGCCTATGGACCGCAAAACGGAAATCTATCAGGATTATTGCCAGCTGGTCCTCAAGCATTATCATGAATGGCATCACGTTAGTCAGTATGCTGAGGCAATGCGGCTCACACTGCCCCATCTATGCTCTACTATCAAGTCTGTCGGGAAACGGACTGCCGGAGACATTATCGTCGAGGCTATCCTCACGGACGCTAAAAGTCAGTTGAAAATAACGAACCTGCAAATAAAAGAAATCGCTATCAGTTTAGGTTTTGACAGCGTCGCTTTTTTCAACCGGTTTTTCAAAAGCCATGTCGGAGTAACTCCTAAAGTCTATAGAAATGCATAATAAAAGACGCCGTCTGGCGTCTTTTATTACCTGTTTTTATACATATCGTCGTAGTATTTCTCGTACTCTCCGGATGTGATATTGTCAAGCCACTCTTGGTTCTCCAGATACCAACGGACTGTTTTCTCAATTCCCTCTTCAAATTGTAAACTTGGTTCCCACCCTAATTCTCTTTGCAGCTTCGTGGAATCGATTGCATAGCGCATGTCATGCCCTGCACGGTCTGTTACGTATGTGATAAGATCCAAGTCTGCTCCTTCTGGTCGGCCAAGCAAACGGTCTACAGTCTTGATTACCGTCTTGATTATATCTATATTCTTCCATTCATTGAATCCGCCGATGTTATAAGTCTCGGCGATTGTCCCTTTGTGGAATATGACATCTATTGCGCGGGCATGATCTACTACATACAGCCAATCACGGACGTTCTCTCCTTTGCCGTAAACGGGCAGTGGTTTGCGATGACGGATATTGTTGATAAAAAGCGGTATCAGTTTCTCCGGGAACTGATAAGGACCGTAGTTATTGGAGCAGTTGGTCACTATCGTCGGCATACCATATGTATCATGGAACGCGCGCACGAAGTGGTCTGATGATGCTTTTGATGCAGAATATGGTGAGTGGGGGTTATATTTCGTTGTCTCATAGAAGAAATCTTCGCCGTACGCAAGATGATGTTCTGCTGATGACGCGGTCGTCGTGAATGGCGGCTTGATGCCTTCCGGATGAGTCATCTCAAGGGCGCCATAGACCTCATCTGTTGAAATATGATAGAAACGCTTACCATCATATTTCTCTGGCAAGGAATCCCAATATAACTTAGCAGCCTGCAGCATCGAAAGTGTTCCCATTACGTTCGTGCGGGCAAAAGTAAATGGATCTTTGATGGAGCGGTCAACATGGCTCTCAGCGGCTAAATGGATGACGCCGGTTACGTGTTCTTCTTGCATAAGAGCATAAATCGTGTCGAAATCACAGATATCAGCACGGACAAAACGATAGTTCGGCTTGTCCTCTATATCTTTTAGGTTCGCAAGATTTCCTGCATACGTCAGCTTGTCAACATTGATAATCCGGTACTCCGGATATTTGGTTACGAACAAACGCACAACGTGACTTCCGATAAATCCGGCTCCGCCGGTAATAATGATACTTTGCATAGTATTTTTGCTTTAATTAATTCTCAAAGATTTCCTCCATAAGGGGCTGTAGTTTCTCCGGTCTCAACTGATTACGTAGCGTATTTGCTTGAAATGGTATTTCCGCTCCGTGCCGTTCTCATCGCGCAATACAAGTTCACCGGTGGGTAATACATCTGCTATTTCAGCTTTGAACTGACCTTGTTCTTCTATTCCTGCATTCATCGTTGGACTCGTGTTTACGGCACGTTCTACATAGGGCCACAGACCTTGGCTACGGTATAATTTCCATTTGTAGTACCTCCACGTCAGATCACGCGGCTCGGTAAATACATGTTGCAATTCAAGGTACACATCATCCATGAGATCTTCCACATCCAAACTCGATTTTCCGCCAGTAATAGTTTCGCAGATAGTTTTTAATGAGATAGGGTTTGGTGCATCTGAGTGCCATTCTGTCTGGTTGACATTAAGCCCTATTCCGGCGATTGCATACTTGACCTCGCTTCCCGACATGGCCGTTTCCAGCAATATCCCTCCTAATTTTTTATTATCGTAATACAGGTCATTCGGCCATTTGATGAATAGTTTTTTATCAGCGTCTGCCTCAAGGGTGGTTAACCGGATAACTTGTGATACTACTCTATGCAAGGCGACACTCACAGCCACGTTTAGAAAGAATGGTTCTTCATCGGGTGGCAAAGGGATAGAGCATAATAGATTCTTGTCTTTCTCGCTCTCCCATCCGTTGCCTGCCTGACCGCGACCGGAGGTCTGATAGCCTGCACGGATATATTTGGGAGGATTGCCGTCGGCAATCAGGTTGAGTAGCAGACTGTTCGTACTATCGGTTCTCTCTACATACATCGAGCAGATATTCTTGTATCACAGTTTGTATATTGCGCGCTTTGCCTGGAGCGGAACTGATGAGTATGGCAAAAACCCACGTATCACCATTGGGCATATCTATGTATCCGGCAAAATTCTTCGTCCCGGATATAGTGCCGCTTTTAGCATGAATACGCCCGTCAAGAGCTGTTTTGGCGCACAGTGTTTTTAGTGTGCCTGTCTGGCCGCTAATAGGCAGGGATGCTATCCATGCCTCCTTATTCGCACTACGCGACATTATCGTCAGTAATTGCACAAATGCTTTCGCGCTGACTGCATCCTGGGGCGCCAAACCACACCCGTCTTTGATAATCGCATTTTGGACTGCTACACCTCGGCGGCGCCAATAATCACGCAAAAAATCTTGACTGTTATGTACTGAACCGGGAAGGGAATATTTGGTCCCGAAATAACGGAAAAGAGCCTCTGCGTAAAGATTGTTGCTATTGACGTTTGTCTCCTTGATAATTTCTGAAAGAGGTTCCGAATAATGTGTGTACAGTGCGGTGCGGGGAGGGGTCAGAGGATTGTAGTCTGCTTCATAATCAGCTTCTTTACTAACCGGCACACCAGACTCGCGCAGAGACGAAGTGAAGTGTCGGGCTAACAGCAAACCGGGGTTCGGCAAGTCGCCTTTGATTGTGAAACTGCCTAAGTTGGACGGCACGGAACCGGACAAATAGCGCTCACGGCTATAGGGAAGACCGCTCACAAAAGCACCGTCATAACTTATTTTGTCACAGCGGATATGATTGATAAAACATACTTCCTCCATTTTCGGCGCTGTCGCAATAACTTTGGCGACAGAACCGGGCTCGGCGCTCTGCAGCGTAATACGCATCGTATTCCCGTAATAATTGAGACCGAAGATGCCGGGCGCATAGTAGTTACCTACGTCTTCGCATAGCCAGCCGGGGTTCTGTGCATCGCCGTCCAACATGGTCATGTCGGCTATTACGGCGCCGTTGATACGTTTGATACCGGCTTGTTTGACAGCATTGACCCAACGGCTGAGAAAGGCGGTCTTGCCTTCCCATCCTAACGACGGGTCACAACTGCCGTGGATATACAAATTACCGCTCAAAGTTCCGTTTTCTATTGTGCCGGAATACTCTAATACCGTCGGAAAACGGTAGTCCTTGCCTAACATCTCAAGCGCCATGCCTGTCGTCAAAAGTTTCATTACTGACGCAGGCGGAACCATATGATCCGGGCGGTAACTGTCTATCACTTCGCCGGTCCGCAGATTCTGAACCAGCACGGACATATTCGCCTGACCGGTAAGGGGATGATTGGTCAGGAGATTAATGGATAATAATATGGATAATAAAACTGTCAACTCTTCAGGTAGTCATGCATTGCCGCTGCGGCTTTACGTCCGTCTGACATCGCCAGAATAACTGTCGCACCGCCGCGCACTATGTCTCCGCCGGCAAAGATTGTCGGGATGGCGGATTGCATTCCGTCGTTGACCACAATAGTGCCTTTCTTGCTGATTTCCAGACCCTCCACAGAGGATGGAATAAGCGGATTGGGCGAAACGCCTACAGCTACAATAACCAAATCAACCGGAATAGTTACAGTCTTTCCTGCTACGGGAACAGGACTGCGGCGACCCGACTCATCAGGCTCACCCAACTCCATTACCTGAAGTACTGCCTCTTTGACACGCCCGTTCTCGTCCGCATGGTACTCGAGCGGATTATGAAGTGTCATAAACTCAATGCCTTCTTGTTTGGCGTGTTTTACCTCCTCTATACGGGCGGGCATCTCTTCTTCGCTACGGCGGTAAACAATCATCGCGTGTTCTGCACCCAATCGCTTGGCTGTGCGCACGGCATCCATGGCCGTATTGCCGCCGCCTATAACGGCTACGTTTTTGCCATATAAAAGAGGGGTGTCTGTTTGGGGATTAGAGGCATCCATCAGGTTTACCCGGGTAAGATATTCATTGCAGGAAAGAACACCGTTCAGATTCTCGCCGGGGATATTCATAAAGCGGGGAAGACCGGCTCCGGAACCGACAAAGACTCCTTTGAAACCTTGCTCCTCTAATTCTTTGACAGTTATTGTTTTGCCGATAATCGTATCTGTATGGAACTGAACTCCTATATTACGAAGACCGTTTATCTCTGTATCCACTATACTGTTCGGAAGACGGAACTCCGGGATGCCGTACTTAAGTACGCCGCCTATTTCGTGAAGTGCTTCGAAGACATGTACTTCGTAACCGTACTTCGCCATATCGCCCGCAAAGGTCAGACCCGCAGGACCAGAACCCACTACGGCAATTTTCTCTCCTTTCCCTTTAGGGGAAACCTGGGAGGGGGTCGGATGGGAGTTTGCGTAATCCGCTACAAAACGCTCCAGGTAACCGATGGCTACAGCGGGGTGCTTCATCTTCAGGTGAATACAATTCGCCTCGCATTGTTTCTCTTGGGGGCATACACGGCCGCATACTGCCGGTAGTGATGAACTTTCTTTGATAACAGACGTTGCGCCGAGGATATCACCGGACTCGAGTTTCTTAATAAAACCGGGAATATTGATATTCACGGGGCAACCCTGCACGCAAGTCGGGTTCTTGCAATTAAGGCAACGGTGGCTTTCTGTGATTGCCTGCTCAAACGTAAGACCTTGATTGACTTCCTCACGAAGACTCTTTACGCGCACTTCAGGCCGTAACTCTGGCATCTGAACGCGAGGAATGGCAACCCTGTCTTTCGGTGTGCCGGTAAAAGGCTCCACAGGATGAACCGCCATCTCATTGCTGGTCTGTACTCTGTCTGGCGTAGCCGGTCTGTCACAGCGGTCTGTCAGCGTAGCGGTCTTATAGCTCTCCATCGCAGCCGTCTCTTCTGCCTTGTACGATTTCATACGGCTCAGCATCTCGTCCCAGTCTACCGCGTGCGCGTCGAACTCAGGACCATCAACGCAGACGAATTTTGTCTTTCCGCCTATGGTCACACGGCACGCGCCGCACATTCCTGTCCCGTCAACCATGATTGTGTTCAGAGAGGCCTCGGTAGGGATGCCGTATTTGGCGGTCGTCAGGGATACGAACTTCATCATGATTGCAGGACCGATAGTGATACATTTGTCCACTTTTTCGCGGTTGATCACTTGTTCTACACCTACGGTTACTACACCTTTCTGACCGGCGGAACCATCATCGGTCATGATAATCACTTCATCCGACCATTTCGCTAATTCGTCACGCAATATAAGCAAGCTCTCGTTACGCGCCGCCAGAACGGTTATCACTCTGTTGCCCGCTTTCTTGAGGGCCTCGGCGATTGGAAGCATTGGAGCAGCACCGACACCTCCGCATGCACATACGACTGTGCCGTATTTCTCTATACGGGTGGCGCGACCGAGAGGACCAACTATGTCGTGAAGCGAATCACCGACGTTCATCGACAGCAGTTTGTGAGTCGAGACACCGATTTGCTGAACCACCAGTGTGATGGTGCCGCGTTCTACATCGGCGCCGGCTATGGTCAAAGGCACGCGCTCTGATTGAGCATCTACTCGAATGATTACAAAATGGCCGGCTCGACGGCTACGCGCAATGAGCGGAGCTTCTACTACGAGCTCCGCTACATTGTCCGAGAAAAATCTCTTGCTGATAATTTTATTCATCTGCTTTTGTCTTTTGTCTTACAGCAGTTTGCTGCGGTCCTGCAGCGCAGCGGTCTGTTAGAAATATTTGGTTTCTTTTCCTACTATCGAAGACAACAGGCTGTTTGCCAAACGGCTTGCGCCGAAGCGGAACCATTCGTTGTTAAGCCACTCCTCGCCGAGAATCTCTTTCACAAGAGTGAAATGCTGTACGGCTTCTTCGGTCGTCGAGACTCCGCCGGCCGGCTTGTAACCCATCTTGACACCTGCTTTTTCTTTCCAGGCCTTGATGGCGTGGCACATTACGAAAGTAGCTTCCGGAGTTGCGTTCACACTAATCTTGCCTGTTGACGTCTTGATGAAATCGCATCCGGCGGACATTGCCAATATAGACGCTTTCCATATGTTCTCGGCCGTCTTCAGCATGCCTGTCTCAAGAATCACTTTGAGGTGGTGTTCTTTGCAAACGTCTTTGATTTCGCGAATCTCGTCGTAGCATTCCTCGTAACGTCCCTCAAGGAATTTGCCTACCGACAGAACGATGTCCACTTCGGTGGCGCCGGATTTGAGAGCCATAGCGGTCTCGGCTACTTTGATCTCAGGGAAGGTCTGGGCGGCGGGGAAACCGGCGCAGCAGCAGGCAATATTGAATTTCGGGTCCTTCAGGGCCTTGCGAACGTACTCCGCCATCGCCGGATATACGCAAATCGCAGCTACATTGGGAATGCCCGGAAAATCTTTCTCGAAGGTATTCACAGCGTTTGCCATTTTCTCTACTTTGGCAATCGTGTCATCAGCACTCAGCGTTGTGTAGTCAATCTGATGGAGGCACTCTTTCCACACCTCTACGTTGTTATTCTCTGCAAAATGTTTTGCTTCGATGTCAGCCACTTGAGCCTTGACTTGCTCATCGGTAAACGGGCAGGGGTACTGCGCAAATAATTCTTCAAACTTGTTCATGGTAATATGTATTTATTGTTTAACTTTTGGTTTGCGTGTCTTTGGGGTGTTTTTCTTGGGTCTCTTTGGCGCTGCTGCACGCTCAGTAGTGTCCGGCAAACGACCTATTATGGTCTCGTTGCCGCGAGTGGACTCGCCTACTCCGACGTACATCTCGGTGTCCAAAGGCAGATACATATCTACGCGCGAGCCTAATTTGATAAATCCTAAATGGGTATTGCGGCGTACTACATGTCCCGGCTTGGCGTAAGTCACTATGCGCCGGGCCATCGCGCCTGCCACCTGACGAACGGCTATCTGAACCTTCGAAGGAGTCTCGATTACAACCAGCGAACGCTCATTCTCGGTGGACGACTTCGGAAGCCATGCGCCTTTATGACGGCCTTTCTGATGTTCGCTTATCAATACCGTCCCCTCTATCGGATACCAGTTCGCATGTACATTGAAAGGCGACATGAAAATCGAGACTTGAAGACGTTTTTCATGAAAATACTCGTTCTCTTCTGTCGGCTCCACAACCACTACGCGTCCGTCTGCCGGAGCGATGATGAAATTCGGGTCATCTACCTCCAGCACGCGTACCGGATTACGGAAGAAATACGTCACAAACACTAACAGCAGCGCCGTCAGAGAAAGCGTTATTCCGAAAATCCAATGAGGAGAATACATGTAAACCGGCACATTGATCATGAACAGCACCAACACCGTCCCGCATATCAGGTTTCGGCCCTCTCTATGTATCTTAATTTTCATATTCGTTTTTTAATAATCTTTTAATATCTTACAGGCCTCCGGCCGGTCTTACAGCCGCAGGCGGTCTTACAGCGTAGCGGTCCTACAGGCCTTTGGCCGGTCTTACAGCGTAGCGGTCAACCTCCTATCCCCACTGCCCGTAAGGGAACTGCGCCAGCATATCTGCCGCTTGGTCCAGACCCTGTTGCATTTTCTTCTCCAGCATCAGCTTGAACATGAACGGGATGTCGGCTTTCACCGTCAACTTGATTCGCGTATCGGTCGGACTCAACTCTTTGAGTTGTATCCAGAAATTCGCGTCCATCGGAATACCTTCCGCACCGAACTTGATGGTGGCATTCTCTTTACGGTCTACAACGACAATGGATATTTTCTGTGCCAAACCATCCACTTTCATGCGAATCCGGTCTGGCTCAACCTCCATTTCCTGAATCTTGTCCTTGGGAATAAGGTCGCGGACACGTTCTATATTCTGCATGTTACTCAGCACGCGGTATATCTGCTCCGCACTACACGGCGCCGATGTTACTTTACTTTCGTATTTCGATTCACTCATAACGCTTTTCAACCTTTTGGGCCTTTTCTTTAAAACATTGATGTTTTTTCTAAACCGGCTGCAAAGGTACACAAAAAAAATGACATACGCAAATTTGTATGCCATTTTTCGTAAAAATATTATTTTTATTAGTTGTTCAAGGCGTTGCAGGCGTCCTCGTCATTCGCGTCGGCAAGCTGCCATGTTATGCTCGGATTGTTCTTGCCTTTGCAACCGACCATCATCGCCGCGCTCACCAGCACAGCAACACCAAAATAAAAATACTTTTTCATACGCGTAAATTAGTACAAGCAGCAACGGCTCCTAAAGCACTCAAAGGGTTTTGTCGGTTTTTGTTGTATATTTAAATTATTTTTATTATCTTTGCAGTCGATTTGACATCTAAGTATGG
>JAGKVE010000074.1 GCA_021152555.1 Bacteroidia bacterium
CATTCCATCAATCCATCATTCTATTTCGCCCTGATAAACAACTGTACCGGTGTGCCGTTGAAGTCCCACCACTCGCGCAGCTTGTTCTCCAAGAACCGTCTGTATGGCTCTTTGACGTACTGCGGCAGGTTGGCGAAGAACACAAAGGTCGGAATCTGCGTGTTCGGCAGCTGGGTACAATACTTGATTTTAATATACTTGCCTTTCCATGCGGGCGGCGGGTAGTTCTCGATGAGCGGCAGGAATTTGTCGTTCAGTTGAGCGGTAGGAATCTTCTTGTTTTTGTTCTCATAGACGTGCAGCGCTGTCTCCACTACCTTGAAAATACGTTGTTTGGTCAGCGCACTCGTAAAAATGATCGGGAAGTCCGTGAACGGCGCAATCCGCTCGCGAATTGCACTTTCATACGCCTTGATGTCGCTATTCGTCTTACTTTCTACCAAATCCCACTTGTTGATACAGACAACCAAGCCCTTTTTGTTTTTCTGTATCAGCGAGTATATGTTCAGGTCTTGTGACTCGATGCCGCGTGTCGCGTCAATCATCAGAATGCATACATCGCTGTTCTCTATTGCCCGGATGGAGCGGACTACAGAGTAATACTCCTGGTCTTCCGTCACTTTCGCTTTCTTGCGGATACCTGCTGTGTCCACCAGGTAAAAATCCTTGCCGAACTTGTTGTACCGTGTGTATATAGAGTCGCGTGTTGTCCCCGGAATATCCGTTACGATGGTCCGGTCCTCGCCGATAAAGGCATTCAGTATGCTTGACTTGCCGGCGTTCGGACGGCCTACGATGGCAAAACGGGGGAGGTCGTCCAATTCCTCGTCGCTGTTATCCTCTTTCCGGAAACGGCTTACTACTTCGTCCAACAGGTCACCGGTACCCAATCCGTTCTCGGCACTCACAATGAACGGTTCGCCAAGACCTAATTTGTAGAACTCGGCTGCGCCGTACTGGTTCTCAAATGTGTCTACTTTGTTGACTGCCAGAATGGTTGGTTTCTTGGCTTGGCGCAGTAAGTGTGCCACTTCGGTGTCAAACTCCGTCACGCCTTGGTTAACATCAACAACCAGCAGCACAACATCTGCCTCGCGGATAGCAAGATCCACTTGGCGGTTGATTTCGCTTTCGAACGTGTCGTCGCTGTTAACGACCCATCCTCCGGTATCAATGACGGAGAACTCACGGCCGCACCATTCGGCCTTGCCGTACTGACGGTCGCGCGTTGTACCGGCTGTGTTCATCACTATCGCCCGACGAGTACCTGTCAAGCGGTTGAAAAGGGTCGATTTCCCTACATTGGGACGGCCCACTATCGCTACAATATTTGCCATAGTTTATGTATGTTGTTTTAGTTTGTTTATGTATGTTACATGTCCAAATCAGACTAACGAGACACTATCGAGAGAGAATCGGGTCGGGAGTGTTTCGGGAGAATGACGGGGGTAAGTTGGGGTTATTCGCATCCTCCGCAACTGCCTTCGCCGCAGTCGCCGCATCCTTCGCAGCCTTCGCCTTTCTTCTTGCTGCATCCTCCACCGCAGCCTCCACAGCCGTGTTTGGGATTTCGTATGGCTTTGAGTTCGCCTTCCGTCACGTCGCGGATTTCTAAAATCTCGCCCTTGAAGTGCAGGTCCTCGCCGGCGTACGGGTGGTTGAGGTCAATGGTCACTTTGTCCTCCGTGATCTCGCAGACTTGTGCTTTGACAATCTGACCGTCCACCGTGTTCATCGGCACGATTGCACCGACGTACACGCGTTCCTCGTCAAACTCGCCGTCACCGTTGAAGAACATGGTTTTCGGCAACTCCTGCAATCCTTCCGGGAGATACTCGCCGTAAGCGTCTATGGCTTTGAGCACGAAGTCGAACGCCTCGCCTGCCTCTTTGCCGTCCATCGCGGCCTCGAACGCGGGAAGCATCATCCCCTCACCTTGACACCATACTAACGGACGGTGCTCGGTGGCACGTTCCATCATTTCTTCTTTTCCGTCCTCGCCGGCTATGTATAGCTCGTACGTGGCGCTCACTACTTTTAATTTCTCAATTTTCATATCTTTAAATGTTTTATTTATATCTTCTCACTCGGGACGTAAAAACATCGTTTTTGCGGACCGAAGAGCGAGAACACGGCGAAAATTCATACGAGCGATATAATCGCGAGTCGTATTGAGCCGTAGTTCGCGCGACTACCACCAGTTCACACGCGCGTTAGTACTCTGGTTGCTGTTCGTGTCGTACTTCAGGTCGCTCAATATAGACGCATTCACGCCGATATGGAAGGTGTAGCTCTTGAACGGACCTATCGGGTTAATACTTGCGCTCATGTTCCAGCAGTGCAGGTCACGGCTGATATTGATTGTGCAGGCGGTCATTTTCATTACGTCGAAGTTGTACGTCATTGACGCGCTTACTTTCCATCCTTTACCGAGTCCTATATTGCCGTTGAGCGTCAGGTAGTTCGAAAATTTCATCTTGTAGTACATCTTCTGGTAGTCGAACTCGCTGCTGTTGGCGTACGCGAGGGAGTAGTTTATACTGAGACTCCATGGAAACTCTGTTTTTGTGTATCCGTCTTCCACTTCCGCCTCTTTGCCTTTGCCTAACTTGGCGTTCTTGTCTGTTCCGTCTTCGTTCTTTTCGACGGCACTCAGGTTGGCTGTTCCGTCACCGCCGGTGTCTGATGCCGGACTGTCGCTCACTTTCTCGCCGCGGCGTTTGGCGGCGGCGTCTTTCCATTTCTTGATGGTCTGGTTGCTGATGGTGTAACTGAAACTCCAGCGCAAACCGTTCCAGTGGGGGAAACGGCCGTTGTGCCAGTACTGTTTGTTGGTACGCACGGGGTTACCCAAGGCGTTCAGCTCGTACATGTACGGGTCTAACTGCGTGTTCAGGTTCAGGCTGTAGTTGTTCAGTTTCGGGAACTTGAGGCGGAGGTTCACGTTGAAATTGCTCCAACGCATGGAGTCCGCGGCGAAGTTATAACCTCCGTCAATGCTGAAGTTATCTATCAGACTGATGACACGGTAAGGCTGTTTGCCCGTGGTGTCTTTGCTGTTCACCACTTTCACTTCAAGGTTGTTCGCCACGCCGAACGACAGTGTCGCGGCTGTTCCGCGCGGCGCATTGCCGTAGATACCGTTCTGAAAACGCGAATACACCTGGTGTTGGTACATCGGGTTGCCCGACTCGTCCACTTTCTGTATCTTACGTCCGCTGATGCTGTCCACTCCGTCATAGATAGGCTGGTCGTAACTGCCATAGTACCCCCAGAACTGACGTTCAAAGTCAGGGTGATAGGTTATTGACACGTGAGGGGTCAGCACATGGCGGAATTTCTCCACTTTGCTATTCGGGAACAACCGTTTAAGCGGTGTGTAGAAACCGTATAGTTTCGTCTGCATGCTCAGTCCGACGTTGAAGTCGAATACGTTGTAGAAACCGTTCGTCGTGTCCATCGCCAGTTCCTGCGACGTGTCGTCCCAATGCCGGTCAATGCGCTGGAAATACATACGGTCCGTCAGGTTGATTGTCGGAGTGATGTTCAGGTATTTGAATACCGTGAAACTGGCGTTGATAGGCAGCGTGTGACGGATACCTGTTTGCCAGTCACGCAGGAAGTTCGAATGTACAAACTGGCTCTCCTTTATGCTGTTTACGCTGATACGGCCGTTCATGGTGTAGCTCAGGCTGATTTTCTCATACCATTGTTCTTTGCCGCCTACTTTGCCTTTTTTCTTCAGCACAGCCGCCCGTAACTGCTTGAACGGATAGACGCGGCTCATCGTGATGGCCAGCTCCGGTGCTGTCAGAGAGAGGGTCGAGTCTTTCGTACGCTGTGTCAGGCTCGCCGACGCACTTAGGCTCCAGGGGCTGTCAGGGAAACGCTGCGTGTAGTTGATGGTACTGCTCTTCGTGTTCTCCGAATACAGGTTCGGGTTGTAGTAACTGTTGATGTTGCTCCGGTTGTAACCGCTCGTCGCGAAATTAACGCTTGCCGAGAATGTGCTGTACGGGTTGAACTTGGCGTCCTGGGTGTGAGTCCATTGGATCTGGAAGTTCTTGTTCACAGCGTAGTCCGGCATGCCGCGCTCACTTGTCACGTCGTTACGGTAACTGATATTCAGGTTGCCCGAAAAATGGTAACGCCATACGTATTTCGACTGCGCACGGATTGCCCATGTTCCGCGGGTGTAGATGTCACCCGTCAGCTGAAGGTCTATGTAATCGCATATGGCAAAGTAATATCCGCCGTTACTCAGGTAGAGTCCGCGCGTGTAGTCATCGCCGAAACTGGGCATGATGATACCGCTCGAGTATGTGTTCGTGAACGGGAAGAAACCGAACGGGATAGCTAACGGTAACGGCACGTCGCCAACCACCATGTAGGCGGGGCCGGTAGCAATATAATCGCCCGGTTTCACTTTCGCTTTCGTCATCTTCAGGTAGAAGTGAGGATGGTCGTGGTTGTCACATGTCGTGTACTGGCCGCCTGCCATCATCATCACATCGCCTTCACCTTTCTTCGTCTTGTCGGCAATGATATAGCCTTCGCCCTGCTGGGTCACTACATGACGGATATAACCTTTCTGGGTCTTGATGTTATAGGTAATCTCGTTCGTCTGGTATTCGTCTTTGCCGTCCTTGAAAACAGGCTTGCCTATCCATTCTCCCTCCAGCGTGTCATATACGCCGCGCGCGTAAATCTGACTGCTGTCTATGTTCATCCGGATATATTCGGAGGTCAGCTCCATGTTCTCGAATTTCAACTCGCCTTTACCATGGAGGTATGCGTTTCCGTTTTTCGTCATCACCATCGAGTCTTTCGACTGGTAATGAACGGGCGCCGTCAATCCGCTCTTCTTTTTCGGCTCTTCCATCCTCTCCACCGCCGCACTGTCCACTGCCGCACTGTCCACTGCCACACTGTCTTGCGGTCCGGCGTTCATCAATCCATCTCTCTCCTTTGAGCGGGTGAAGAGCTCTGCTTGGTCGGACGGCCGGTGACCGTCCGTAGAACTCTCCGGTGTGGGGTTATTGGGAGTGTTGGGGTAGGCTTCAACTATTCCCGCACCAAGCAGCAATAAACACAAGATAATATGTCGGATGACTCTGTTCATCGGTCCTTTGGGACACACAATAATCGGCGTGCTCGCGAGTACGCGCGCAATACGCCATAATAAAAACGGCTGCAAAAGTACTAAAAAAAAATCAAATACACAAATATCTGACGGAAAATTTTTAGTATGCTTGTATTATTGAAACAAAAAAGAGCCATAAAGGCTCCTTTTCGCACGCTTTTCAGCGCAAATAGTGAGTGATCTATATAGATGGATTCCTGATAAATTCAAATTCCGCTGCAAAAGTACTGCTTTTTTTGCATAACTGCGCAAGCATTTTATAAAATTTTTATGACAATTTTTCGCTTTTACTTGCTTTTTGCTAAAAAGTCCTTCTTTTTTTTGCATATCTCAAAAAAATATACTACCTTTGCACTCGATTTTTTGATTGATGGAATGATGGATTGATGGCAACCTCAAACTGTTAATTGTGAAACAATCGTGCCCTTGGGCTAAGAAACAATCGTGCCCTTGGGGCTAAGAATTGATAAATTAACTGACAGGCAATGACGGAATACGAAAAAAATGATCCATAACCAGCCGTACGACTATACGGATCCGGAGATACAGGCACGCATCAAGCAGACTTATTGTCTGTCCCGGCGTAATCATCGGAAACCGCGTCATCGTAGGAGCCGGTTCCGTCGTCACGCATGACATACCCGATGACGTTGTTGTGGCAGGAAACCCCGCTAAGATAATCAAGAACAACAAGTAGTTGAAACAGCGCATATCTATCATAGTATTTTGGCTGACCGCAATCATGGCGGTTATCGGCAGCAGTGCAACCAGCCGTCCGCAGACCTTTACGGAGAGCCGTGCAACTGTTCCGGCTACACAGCAGATCAGTTATATTGTTTCGAACTCGGACTGCGCTATTCCTGTGCAGATAGAACGGATCCAGATGACGGTCGTTCATCTGTCTGCACGTCAGCAACTCAAACGCCTTTCGCAGTCCGTCTTCGGGTTGCCGGCAAATATCGCCACTTCTTATTCTACCGCGCGAACTATCTGTCGTTCGCACACACTCCTCAGAAGCCTTGAGACATACGACATAGGCTTCCCATTTTCTGCTTTTTGGTAATTTACAATTAAAAGCCTACAGCTTTCAGTATTCAGCCTTCAGATGATTTCTGACGGCTAAATGGTCGTATGACCAAATAAATGACTAAATTGTAAATGACCAAATCGTAAATTATCTTTATGAATACAACAACAATTATTGTTGGAGTAGTGCTGTTGGCTATTAGCATTATTCCTATTCTGATACTGAACAAATACGGAAAAGGCAACAAATACGGCGAAGAGAAATGACAGCCTTGATTATCGTATTCGGATTTGTTTTCCTTTTGTTAGGCGCAGAAGGACTGGTGGACGGCGCTTCGGGTTTGGCGAAACGTTTCGGAATCAGCAATCTGGTCATCGGCATGACCGTGGTGGCTTTCGGCACTTCCATGCCGGAGTTTGTGGTCAACATGCTCTCGGTAGCAGAGGGGCAGACGGACCTCGCGCTGACCAATATTGTAGGTAGTAATATCATCAATATCTTTGTCATCCTCGGTCTGACGGCGCTGGTCTATCCGATTGCCTCTGCCCGTTCCGCACGGGTCTTTGATATTCCGATGAACATCCTTGCCGGCATCGTTGTATTGGTGGCTGTGCTTGTCACGCTGCCTTTTGAGTCCGTGCCGGGCATGTCCCGTCTGAGCGGTGTCATCCTACTGCTGATATTTGGTATCTTCATGTACCATAGTGTCAAAACGGCAAAAGATGACACCTCACCCCAACCCTCTCCCAAAGAGAGGGGGCTTCTTGTGAACATTGTTTACATCGTCTTGGGGCTTGCAGGCTTGATTATAGGCGGCGAGATGATTGTCCGCGGTTCTGTCCGTGTGGCTACCGAAGTGGGTGTGCCGGACGCTATCATCGGTCTGACCATCGTAGCACTCGGAACATCCCTGCCCGAACTGGCTACTTCGGTCGTAGCCGCCACCAAGCACAACTGCGACCTGGCATTGGGAAACATTGTGGGCAGCGTGTCATTCAACGTGTTTTTTATCTTGGGCACATCTGCGTTGCTCCGCCCCCTTCCCGCCTACGAAGGAATTATTTTGGACGGTATCATGGCTACCTTGGGAGCCGTGTTAGTCTGGCTGGGTGTTATCTCCAACCGCCAACACCAACTCAAGCGCTGGCATGGTGCCCTGTTATTAACCGTCTATGCGGCATACCTGACGTATAGACTAATAAATTTGTAATTTTATGGAAACTGAAAATCAATAGTTCGTTAAAAATTTGACTTAAATTAGTTAAAATATGATCGCTAAACGGCTGATTTTAGTCCGAATAGCATGAGTTCTTTGAAATAGTGTT
>JAGKVE010000016.1 GCA_021152555.1 Bacteroidia bacterium
GAACACTATTTCAAAGAACTCATGCTATTCGGACTAAAATCAGCCGTTTAGCGATCATATTTTAACTAATTTAAGTCAAATTTTTAACGAACTATTGTTATTTGCTAAGTAAACAATACTGTATACCTTCTCTAACTCTTCATAAAATGCATACCATGTAGTATGCGCATTTTTACGGTAACGGACAAAATAAAGATTTTTCCCGTCAACGCAATAACGTGTAAAATACTCAGGCGCATCTACTGAAAGAGAGTTTTGCAAATTAAGCGCAAAATACCTGAATATATCACGCAAGTACATAACGGCATAGTCTTCCTCGCCGAAATATCCCTGTTCCACCAACTCTTTTACACTTTCTTCAAATTGCAAAAGAGCCTGTTGCGTATAAACGACTTCTTTCATTGGAACATGGCACGGATACGCGGCTCAAGGAAGGCGATAGCTTCTTCTACAGTATAGTACTTCTTCTGCACATTGCCGGCACTCGACACCTCGGTGGTAACCGGTGCTTCTTTGGTGTTGTGATTCAGGTCCATATACTAATACTATTGTTTGTATAAACGATTTCGAGTGCAAAGGTACAACAAAAAAATGACATACGCAAGAGCGTACATCATTTTTTAGATATTTTATGTCTCGGTTTTGTCTCGGTTGTCTCTCGGTCATCGCTCGGTCATCGGCCGGTGGATGTTTCTGACAGCTGAATGCTGACGGCTATTTGGCGACAACCAAGTAGTAGTTCTTTTTCCCCTTTTGGAAGAGCAGATACTTATTATTTAATAATTGGTGATCGGTGATTGGAGATTGGGGGTCGGTGAGTTTCTCCTTGTTCATCGAGAACCCGTTTGCCTGGATCATCTTGCGCGCCTCACCCTTGGACGGGAAGATAGCTGTTTTCTCGGCGAGCAGGTCGAGCGGACCTATGCCGGTTTTGAGTTCGTCGAGGCTGATTTCGTAGCGTTCCACACCCTCGAATACCTGCAGGAAGGTCTCTTCGTCCAATGCGCGCAGCGCGTCCGCGGTTGCGTTGCCGAATAATATATTGGATGCCTCCACGGCTTTGTTGTAGTCCGCTTCGGAGTGAACCATGCAGGTCACCTCTTTGGCAAGGCGTTTTTGCAGCGAGCGCAGATGCGGTGCCTCTTCGTGTTCCTTAATCAGTGTCTCAATCTCCTCGCGGCTGAGGGAGGTAAAGATCTTGATATAGCGTTTGGCGTCATCGTCGCTAACGTTCAGCCAGAACTGGTAGAACTTGTACGGGCTAGTGTATTTCTTGGAGAGCCAGATATTGCCGGATTCGGTTTTGCCGAACTTGCCTCCGTCGGCTTTGGTAATAAGCGGGCAGGTGAGGGCGAAAGCGGTCTTGCCGTTCATCTTGCGCATGAGCTCTATACCGGTGGTGATGTTACCCCACTGGTCGGAACCGCCCATCTGCATGAGGCAGTTCTTGTGCTCATTGAGATAGACGAAGTCGTAGCCCTGAAGGAGCTGGTAGGTAAACTCAGTGAACGACATACCCTGTGCGAACTCTCCGTTGAAGCGCTTCTTCACGGAGTCTTTCGCCATCATGTAATTGACGGTGATGAGTTTGCCAATATTACGTGCGAAATCAAGGAAAGTGTAGTCCTTCATCCAATCATAGTTATTGACCAACTCAGCGGCGTTCGGCTCTTTGGAATTGAAATCCAGAAAATGCTCCAGCTGTTCGCGGATGCAGGCTACGTTGTGGCGCAGCGTCTCCTCGGTGAGAAGGTTACGCTCTGCGGACTTTCCTGAGGGGTCCCCAATCATTCCTGTCGCACCGCCGAGGAGGGCGATAGGCTTGTGTCCGCACGCCTGCAAATGCCGCAGCATCATAATACCGCATAGGTGACCTATATGCAGGCTGTCCGCCGTCGGGTCGATTCCGACATATGCGGTGGTCATTTCTTTCATCAACTGTTCTTCCGTCCCCGGCATGATATCCTGGAGCATGCCTCTCCAGCGTAGTTCTTCTACAAAATTCTTCATCATATAGTATTGTTTATTATTTGCACGAAAAAGCGTGCAAAGGTACAATAAAAAAATGAAATACGCAAGTTTTTTTTGCGTAATTAAAAAAAAAGCAGTACCTTTGCAACGATTTTGTGCATAATGGCAACAATAACGGACATACGCAAGCCGATAGAGGCAGAATGGAAGCAGTACGAGAAAGTGCTGCACGAATCTCTACGTGCCGAAGACAAGATACAGCAAAAAGTGCTGGATTACGTTGCTTCCCGGAGTGGGAAACAGTTGCGGCCGTTGGTTGTCCTGCTGTCCGCGCAAATATGCAATCCTATAACAGACAAGACGCTGCGTTCGGCTGTAGCATTAGAGATGCTGCATAACGCGAGTTTAGTACACGATGACGTAGTTGATTCATCGGACATGCGTCGCGGCCAACCTGCGGTACATACCCAATGGAACAACAAAGTCGCTATTCTTGCCGGCGACTATATGTTAGCCAAAGTAATCAGTTTGATAGCCGAAGTCCGGAACATCCGGATATTAGAGATTGTATCACAATTAGGGCGCAGTCTCTCAAGCGGAGAGATGTTGCAGTTACATGTTGACCAATCGATGTGGATAGATGAAGCGCAGTATTTAACTATCATCAACCGCAAGACCGCCCAGTTATTCCAAGCCTGCGCAGAAGCAGGCGCCGAGAGTGCGGGTTGTACTCCGCGCCAGCGTGCCAGTTTGCGCGAATACGGACGCTTGCTCGGTTTATGCTTTCAGATAAAAGACGATATTTTCGATTACAGCGACTTGGAAGAAATCGGCAAGCCGACAATGAGTGATTTGCAGGACGGCAAAGTGACCATGCCTCTTATAGAGGCGTTGCGCCGCGCGCCGCAAGACGAAGCATCGCATATCAAGGCGTTAGGTGAAAAATTAGCATCGCACATATTAGGAGAAGAGACGGAGAACGCTCTACAGCAAATCAAGTCGTTTGTGCTACGGTTCAAAGGCGACGAGTATGCCGTCCAGCAGATGCTAGCATATAAAAAACAAGCCACGGAAGCATTGAATATCTTCCGTGACAGTTCCGAGAAATCGAGTTTGCTACTCCTCCTTGATTATGCCATCAACAGAGTCCAATGAGAGTGCGTCAAGCACCTCTCTCATAAACGCGTTTACGAGCAGTAAGCGCGCTTGTTGTTTGCCTATACCGCGCTGCTGCATATAGAACAACGCTGATTCGTCAAGTTGTCCGGTACCGGCACCATGTGTAGCCTTGACATCATCGGCATAAATCTCCAGTTGCGGCTGCGTGCGCATCTCCGCAAACTCAGAGAGGACGAGATTTCTATTGGTTTGGTGCGCCTCCGTTTTCTGGGCATCCGGGTTTATTTTCAGATCACCTATAAAACGCCCGTGCGCCCTATCGTCGAGTACAAACTTGATCAATTGGTTCGATATCCCTCCGCCTACGGCATGCGTGACATGCGTCTCGGTAGTGACATTTTGATTCTCGCACAGATACGCGAGTGCGTAAATCTCCGTTTCACACCCTTCTCCCTGCTGTTCCACTACAATGCGATTGGCAGCCGAAGAACGGATATTGAGCACACCTATTTTGACGCGCGAGCCCGCCTCCTGAATGATACGTATATCAAGTGAAGGCTCATTCGTATAAACGCGCTCGAATATTTCCCCTTTATGCAATACTTTCGTATCCATTCTTTTCGAGTTCAAGAGCCAATGTTTTATCCCCTGTTTTCACGATTCGTCCATCCGCAAGGACGTGTACGAAATCAGGCACAATATAATCCAGAAGGCGCTGATAATGGGTGATAACGATTGCAGCATTCTCAGGAGTTTTGAGGCGGTTAACGCCTTCCGCCACTATACGGAGTGCATCTATATCAAGCCCAGAATCGGTCTCATCAAGGATAGCCAGTCTTGGAGACAACATCGCCATTTGGAAGATTTCATTTTTCTTTTTCTCCCCACCGGAGAATCCTTCGTTTACCGAACGGTTATTCAGTTTGTCGGGCAACTCCAGCATTTTCTTTTTCTCGCGCATGAGCGATAGAAATTCTTTGGGTGAGAGCGGCTCCAATCCTTCGTAAGCGCGTTTTTCATTCACGGCGGTACGCATAAAATTAGTCATGCTTACCCCCGGAATTTCTACAGGGTATTGAAAACTAAGGAACACTCCGGCGCGGGCACGCACTTCAGGCTCCATAGCCAACAGGTCTTCTCCCCTAAGCAGCACTTCCCCCTCAGTCACTTCATATGCCGGATTACCGGTAAGCACCGCGCTCAAAGTTGATTTTCCAGCCCCATTCGGCCCCATTACAGCATGTACCTCCCCTTCATTGATAACAAGGTCCACGCCCTTAAGTATTTCCTTTCCGCCGATAGAGGCGTGCAGATTCCGTATCTCCAGTAATTTAGTCATATACATAATCGTTAGCGAGTGCAAAATTACTGCTTTTTTTTGAGATACGCAAGTCCCTGTGTCTTTTTTATCAAAAATGGCACAATTTATTTGCGTATGTCATTTTTTTTCACTATCTTTGCAGCCGATTTTGGGAAAATAACACACAAACAACACGAAAAATATGGAGATTTTCAAGAAGTATTTAGGAGTTGTGCTCTTGCTGTTAGGCGTAGTATGCCTTATAGTATATAAATACAGCCTTCCTGAGAACTGGTTGCTGATATGCAGTATGGTACTGGAGGTAGGCGGTATCTTTGCCTATATCTTTATCAACAAAAAGCGGAGTTAAGGCATGTCGAGCCAAAGCGGATTCAATGATGCGGTGAAGTATCATTTGACAGGCATGTACCAGGACTGGTTTCTGGACTATGCTTCGTATGTGATACTGGAACGTGCTGTGCCGGCAATCGAAGATGGATTAAAGCCGGTGCAACGCCGTATATTGCATGCGATGAAGACAGTCGATGACGGCAAATACAACAAAGTAGCCAACATCGTCGGCCAGACCATGCAGTATCACCCTCATGGCGACGCATCTATAGGAGACGCGCTTGTACAATTAGGTCAGAAAGACCTGCTTATTGACTGCCAGGGAAACTGGGGCAACATCCTCACGGGTGACGGAGCTGCGGCTCCCCGTTATATAGAAGCGCGGTTGAGCAAGTTTGCTTTGGAAACAGTTTTCAACGCCAAGACGACGGAATGGATGAAGAGTTATGACGGCCGTAAGAATGAGCCTATTCATCTGCCAGTCAAGTTCCCGTTGCTATTGGCACAAGGCGTAGAGGGTATCGCCGTCGGTCTGAATTCAAAGATTTTACCTCATAATTTCAACGAGTTATGCGATGCCTCATTGGCATATCTACGCGGTCAAGAGTACCAATTATATCCAGATTTCCCGACGGGCGGCGTTATTGACGTAACGCGTTACAATGACGGGGAGCGTGGCGGATCGGTCAAGATTCGCGCGCGCATTACGAAAGCGGATGACAACAAGACCCTTGTTATAACCGAGATTCCTTTCGGCACTACAACCTCCAAAATCATAGAGACCATTCTTAAAGCCAACCAGAAAGGAAAAATCAAGATACGCAAGATAGACGATTTTACCGCAGATACGGCACGTATCGTTGTTCAGCTTGCGCCCGGTTCTTCATCCGACAAAGCGATAGACGCCCTATACGCATTCACGGACTGCGAAGTAAATATCAGTCCCAACTGCTGTGTAGTAGAAAACAAAAAACCTATTTTTACCTCCGTCAGCAATCTGCTCAAATTATCATGCGACAACACAAAAGCGCTTCTCAAATGGGAATTAGAGATAGAAAAGGGAGAATTGGAAGAGCGGTATTTCTACACGTCATTAGAGAAGATATTCATTGAGAACCGTATCTACAAGCAGGAAGGCTATGAGAATGCGCCGAACAAGGAGAAGTTGGTTGAGTTTGTTGACGAAGCTCTGGCACCTTTCAAGCCGCAGTTGATTCGCGAAGTCCGTACCGAAGACATAGAAAAACTATTTGAAATCCGGATGATCCGTATCACCAAGTTCGACTCGAAGAAAGCAGACGAACTGATGAAAGATCTGGATAAGAAAATCAAAGCCTGTGTCAAAAACCTAAACCACCTGACAGACTACACGATAGCGTGGTTTGAGATGTTGAAGAAGAAATACGGCGAAGCATATCCCCGTAGGACAGAAGTGCGCAACTTCGGAGCAATCAATGTCAAGGCCGTAGTAGAGAACAACGAGAAACTCTATATCAATCGCGAAGAAGGCTTTATCGGCACAGGGCTCAAGAAAGACGAATTCCTATTCAACTGCTCAGATATAGACGATATAATCGTCTTCCATAAAGACGGCCATTACAAAGTGATGAAAGTAGCCGAGAAGTTGTTCGTAGGGACAGACACTCTTCATATTGCCGTATTCCAGCGTGGTGACGACCGCACGGTTTACAATGTCGTTTATCGCGACGGCAAAAAAGGGACGTATTTTATGAAGCGTTTCAATGTGACCGGTGTCACCCGCGACAAAGAATACGATTTGACCCAAGGAAAACCAGGCTCCAAGATTGTATATTTCACCGCCAATCCGAACGGCGAAGCAGAGGTTATCCGCGTGACACTCAAGCCGCAGTTACATCTCAAGAAACTTGAGGTATTCAAAGACTTGAGCGAATTAGCCGTCAAATCCCGCACAGCGCGCGGCAACGTGCTGACGAAATTCGAAGTCAAATCCATCACACTCAAACAAAAAGGTCACTCCACTCTCGGCGGACGTAAAGTATGGTTCGATCCGGACGTGCTCCGCGTCAACTATGACGAGCACGGTATATACTTAGGGGAATTCAATGATGAAGACCGCATATTGGTCATTACGACCGACGGGGGATACTATACCACCACATTTGATCTCACCGCACATTTCGAAGACAATATTTTGCGTATAGAGAAACTTGATCCAGACAAAATATGGTCTCTCATCCAATGGAACGGCGAGCTTAAGTATTACTACGGAAAACGTTTCCGCTTAGATGACGCGAACGCCAAAGTACAATCCATCCTCGGCGAAAACAAAGACTCCCGCATTGCGGCACTATCCGACAGCCCTGATGCGACATTCCGTATCATATTTACGGACGACAAACATGAGCCGATGGAGATTATGATGTCCGAGTTTATTGACGAGAAATCCTCCAAGGCGAAAGGCAAACGCGTTTCAACGCTTGAGATTGCCTCGATTGAAGACATCACTCCAGAACCGGAACCTGATCCAGAAGAAGAGGAAGAGGGAGAAACGGATATAGCCACGGAGACAGAAGAACCGGGAACGGATACAGCTGATGATACAGAAAAAAAGACAGAGCGCGAGCAACCAGAATCACTTGAAGTAGAAGGTGTGACAATGACTTTTGAGAAGCCGACAGACACCCAATTAGACTTATTCTAACGCGCGAAATATCGAACTCCGGTGTCTGAAAATCCAGAAATCATATTAGGCAGTCAATCCCCCCGCCGCAGAGAACTGATGGCGGGTTTGGATATTCCCTTCAGAGCCGTTTCCATTGATGCCGACGAGACCTATCCTTCGGATTTGAAGGCAGGCGACATCCCAAATTATATATCCCGTGCGAAAGCGCGTGCGTATGAATCACGACTGGCAGAACACCAGTTGCTGATAACCGCCGATACTATTGTGTGGTGTGACGGCGAGATGTTAGGCAAGCCACATGATGAAAAAGAGGCATACGCCATGCTCCGCAAATTAAGCAACAAGACGCATCAGGTATATACCGCCGTGACTATTGCAGAGAGGGGAAAGGAACCGGAGACTTTTGTAGATTGCACGGATGTCACTTTCGGCGATATGTCCGACAAAGAAATTACGGCATATATACACCGCTATCATCCGTTAGACAAAGCGGGTGCCTATGGCATTCAAGAATGGATCGGATATATCGCGTGCACTCAGATGCGAGGTTCGTATTTCAACGTAATGGGACTGCCCGTTCACCTCGTTTATCAGGCACTTAAGAGACGCGGTTTCTAATTTTTCTCTTCTCCCTTTTTACAGCAGAACTATCTCAACACGCCTGTTCATTTGACGGTGCGCCTCATCATCATTCGGCACAATCGGATCGCTTTCTCCGCGCCCCTCAATCTCAATTCGCTTTACATCAATTCCTCGAGTAATCATTGATTCGCGTACCTCTTTGCAGCGTCCCTCCGAAAGAATCTGGTTTGCTATCTCCGAACCAATATTATCTGTATGCCCGACAATCCTAATTCGCTGATTCGGTCTTGCCAGAAGGAACTGATACAACTCCTGCAAGGCCTGTTCGGACGAATCCAGAATACGCGTTTTCCCGGTAGCGAAATAGATATTATGCAGTACAAAAGATTTCACTTCCCGCGGCGAGAGGACAACTCCGGCAAAGACATTAGGGTCAATAATGGTATCGTTAAAGGGGAAATAATTCGGTGCAGTCGCTTCGATTGTGTAAAAAGGAATCCGGTCATCCAAAAGCACCGCCAAAACGGAATGGAGGCTATCGGATGTAGTCTGCATAACCTTATTTCCCACATTATTGCGTACAACAATATTCGCCGCTACAGGTCTTGAGGTCAAAGAATCAGTTACCGTGAATGTGAGTCTGGTCTCGGGATAGAGCG
Source organism: Bacteroidia bacterium (assembly GCA_021152555.1). GTDB lineage: Bacteria > Bacteroidota > Bacteroidia > Bacteroidales > Paludibacteraceae > Colicola. The sequence goes on from JAGKVE010000016.1 coordinate 8,648, forward strand.
CGATACGTACCGTATCTTCGTCTTCCCGATGGGAGAAATAGATTGTATCAGAGGTAAAGTATCCTATTTTTGCAGCTCGGACCCAATAATTCCCGACCGGCAGTCCTTTTGAGACACGTGAGCGTTTGTTATCGGTTGCTTTGTTGATTTTCGGCCTTTTGTTTGGCCGTGCGTTTGTTTCCTGCACAGTGATATGGGTAGCTGGAAGCGGTTCATTAGTACGCAGATTGTAGGAATAGATGTACAGGAGCAGTTTGCCTTCTTTGATGCGTTTCCGTTTTGCTTTCCGGCGTTTTGCTTCTTTTTTGCGTTCCAATTTAGCTTTTGCTTTAGCACGTTTTTGCTGCGGAGTGAGTGCAAAAACGGGTTCGCTGACGAAAGCGAAAATGAGCATTACAACTATGAAAGCGAGGCGGCGCATATAAAGGTTTTTGTTTTGTAAATAAACAGGAGGGCAGTCTCGGGACTACCCTCCTGTCGTGGTCCCACTTGGGCTTGAACCAAGGACCCCCTGATTATGAGTCAGGTGCTACTAACCAACTGAGCTATGGGACCTCGCGCGCAAGCGCGAACATCTTTTATTTTATAGTTTACCTTGGCGAGCGTTTCCGAAAAGGACGAGGCTCTGATCCTTAGTAATTCTCATTTCTTTCGCCGTGAGTTCGGGTATTGTCAGTGTCGTACCCGGCGTTATGGCATTCGGGTTTGATATCTTATCTTTATTAGCGATATAGATGTACACCCAGCAATAGGTATTGTTATAATATTTACGAGCCAGTTTGGATAGCGTAGTGTTCTTATCAGTAGTCACTTGCTCGCTTGAACGCTTCTTATATTCATTTACTTTCTCCGGACGCGCGCTCTCGCTGAGAGGAATTGTCTTAACTACGACAGCCGGAGTTTCAACAATTTGAATATCATCGGGATTCTCATTTTCGTAGTCATCGTCATTGCCCTCTGCCGGTTCTAACTGACGGCTTGCGCGTTTGCTTTCCAACTCGCTCTTCATGCGCTCGAAGGTAGCCTTATCGACGAGTCGTATGGCAGCACGTCTATTCGGTCCGTAAGCACCGTTGCTACGCCGTCCAACCAGTTTGCCGAGGCCGACAGAATACAAGCGGCTATCTCCTACTCCGTGCTCTTCGCGCAACTCTTCTATGACGTTATTTGCGCGAATGTCTCCGAGTTTGTAGTTCACTCTATCAGAGCCGGTATTGTCACAATAACCTGTAACGACGGCGTAAAGCGATGAGTCTTCCGCCAGGCGGTCAGCCACTTGCTGGATGGTAATCAAGCCATCTTCGCGAACGCGCGCCCGTCCTTGCTGGAAATAGACATAATAAATATTCTTGTCGTTCTCCTTAATAGTCTCTTTAGACTCTTTGACAACTTCGCGTACGATGATACTGTCATGGCGGATATAAACTGTGTCGTGGCAGCAAGCGCCCTGGTTGTCCGTTTTTTCTCTTTTCCCGTTATCCTCTTTGGCGAGGACACCGAAACTTGAGATATTGCGCACATGGGTATGTTTGACCGCCATGAGTTTGAACCGCATATTGAGCGTGACGTCAACAATACCATCATTGTTTTTTGAAGCGACAGCGTTCATACCTGCGTATCCGCGTCCGTCCATATAGTCATTGATAAAATAATTATATGTTGCTCGCACGCCGAGCGCCATGGTGCGGTTGAGGTTAAACTCGATTCCCAATCCAGCCTGGAGGTACAACTGGCCGTTGTATTGGGTCATATAACTCGGAGCGTTATTACCGTCCTCATTAATATAATTGATTGTATTACCTCTTTTCCAAGTCGGGTTGGCAGCAGGGTCGTCGTGATACATAGCCGTTGATTTATACCACGTGTATCCACCGCCGATGATTGCATTTGCGGAAAAGATTTTTTTCTTCGCATTAGGGAAGAACAGCCCCATAAAGTCCATAGAGACATACAATCCCGCTTTGTGCATATGTCCATTGAGGAGCGTATCGGCATTTTGTGCGCCGGGTTTACCGGTGACAGTGTACATATCGTACATATAAGACAAGCCGAGTCCCCAAACCGGATTGAAGGCATATTCCAAATCTAATCCGGCATTCGGAATAGCGATTGCATGCTTCATCTCCTTATTAAAGTCACCATCGAAATAATTAAAGCCCACATGTGGTGTAATAGACCAATGTGAATATCCAGGCGCCACCTCTTCATTTTCAGAGACTTTATAGGGGTGTGCTCCCTTCAATTTTTGCTCCTTTTCCTGGGCGACGGCAAATAGCGCGAGGCACAAGAATGAAAGGATAAAGATGCTTTTCTTCATGGTCAGAACAGAGATGTTTGTTCTCAAATTCACAATTCAGGGTGCAAAGGTACTACTTTTTTTTTGAATACGCAAATTTTTTTTGAAAAAAGTGTATTTTTTAGCATAAGTATTGCATATATAAAAAGTTTTTTGTATCTTTGCACCAAATTTGAGAGCAGAATTATTTGCAGAAAATCTCAGGTGTTATTCGTTAGCCTGACGTAGGCTGAACAACCCCGTAATCACCCTGTAATCACCCCGTAATCACCCCGTAATCACCCCCTTTTGCCTCGAAATATACTGAAGACACCTTCGAGCGGATACAGAAAGAACTCCGAACGAATGGAAACCAAGCAAAAAGGGTGTTAAAAATAAAATTAAAACGCACAAGGACCATAACAGAAAAAGAACGGGGTAGTACAGACAACGCAGAAAGAGGCCATAGGACCCGAAACAGGGGAAAGCCACATAGAGTTTAAAGTACACTAACGAACCAAATTGAAGTGTTACAGTACTAAATCAAAATAGTACAGAACTACATTAAAAACAATATAGGACCACATTAAAAAACATTATAGAACCATGGACATTTTAAATCAAATGATTGCGCGCGCGAAGGCAAATCCTCAGCGCATTGTATTGCCGGAAGGCGATGAACCGAGAACATTGGAAGCTGCGAACATTTTGTTGAGAGACAAGATTGCGCAGCTTATTTTAATCGGCGACCCCGAGAAAATCAAAGGCATGGCAGCCGAGAAGGGTTATTCTTATATCTCCGAAGCGAAGATAGTTGATCCGCTTCGCGACCCAAAGATGCCGGAGTATGCAAACTTGCTATTCGAACTCCGCAAAGCGAAAGGTATGACGGAGGAGGAGGCGAAGAAAAAAGCCCAAGACCCGTTGTATTTAGGCTGCCTGATGATCAAGGCAGGTGACGCCGACGGTGAACTTGCCGGTGCACGCGGCACGACGGCAGACACCATCCGTCCGGCATTCCAGATTCTGAAGACCAAACCGGGCTGCTCTATTGTGAGCGGTGCGTTCCTGATGTTCACTCCTGCCAAGCAGTTAGGCGAGAACGGCTTCCTACTGTTCGCAGACTGCGCAGTGAACCCGAATCCGGATGCCAAACAGTTGGCAGAGATTGCAATCTCGACGGCAGAGACCGCCCGCGCTATCGCCGGTATCGAGCCTCGCGTAGCAATGCTTTCGTTCTCAACGAAAGGCAGCGCAAAGCATGAGTTGGTTGACAAAGTAGCAGAGGCAGCCAAGCTCGCCAAAGAGATGGCTCCCGAATTGCAGTTGGACGGCGAGTTACAAGCTGATGCGGCACTGGTTGAGAGCGTAGCGAAGACGAAAGCTCCGGGCAGCGCTGTAGCCGGCAAGGCGAATGTGCTGGTATTCCCTGATTTGCAGGCCGGTAACATCGGTTACAAACTCGTTGAGCGCTTCAGCGGCGCTGATGCGGTAGGTCCGATTCTGCAAGGTATCGCCGCTCCGGTGAACGACCTGAGCCGCGGATGCAAGGTACAGGACATCGTGCAGATGGTAGTTATCACAGCTAACCAAGCGATAAAATAGACCGCTGCGCTCAAAGTCGAAAGACAAAAGAGCGCTGCGCTCAAAGACCAGCGCAAGCGCCTGAAAGACTAACACCGGATGGCATCCGGCACAAAAGAAGAATTTTAACACCATAATTGAAAACAAATGAAGATATTAGTATTGAACTGCGGAAGTAGCAGTATAAAATATAAGCTCTTTGAGATGGAGCGGAAGGAAGTGATGGCACAAGGCGGGATCGAGAAAATCGGTTTGCCGGACTCGTTCCTGTTAGTCAAACTGCCGAACGGCGAGAAAGTCAAATTCGAGAAACCGATGCCCGAACATACCGTTGGTATCGAGTTAATTCTGGAAAAACTGGTTGACCCGGAGATCGGCTGCATCAAAGACCTCAAAGAAATCCATGCCGTAGGTCACCGCGTAGTGCATGGCGGCGAGAAATTCAACAAGTCGGTACTCATCACGCCGGAGGTGAAACAGCAGATTATCGAGTGTATCGACCTCGCTCCGCTGCACAACCCGGCTAACCTGAAGGGTATTGACGCGATTGAGAAGATCCTGCCGGGCGTTCCGCAAGTAGCTGTCTTCGACACCGCATTCCACCAGACGATGCCGGATTACGCGTACATGTACGCGTTGCCATACGAGTTGTATGAGAAATACGCCATCCGCCGTTATGGTTTCCACGGAACGAGCCATCGTTACGTGAGCGCGCGCGTATGCGAATTTTTAGGAGTTGACCCGAAGGGCAAGAAAATCGTGACCGCCCATATCGGCGGCGGCGGCAGTTGCACGGCCGTAATGGACGGGAAGAGCGTTGACACGAGTATGGGTCTGACTCCTGTAGAGGGTCTGGTAATGGGCACCCGCGCAGGCGACCTCGACCTCGGTGCTGCAACGTTTATCATGGACAAAGAGCACTTAGATACCGCCGGCTTCAACAATCTGGTAAACAAGAAATCGGGTCTGCTTGGCGTGAGCGGCGTGTCGAGCGACTGCCGTGACATCGAGGCAGCTATCAAAGAAGGCAACAAACGTGCAGATTTGGCACGCAAGATGTTCATCTACCGTCTGAAGAAGTATATCGGCGCTTATGCAGCCGCGATGAACGGCATTGATATTCTGGTATTTACCGCCGGTATCGGAGAGAACGATCCATACATCCGCGCAGAGGTGATGAAAGGCTTGTCGTTCTTGGGTATCGAGTTGGACGAGGCAGCCAATAACGTTCGCGGCGAAGAACGCATCATCAGCAAGAAAGGCAGCAAAGTGACCGTTGTACTGATTCCGACGGACGAGGAGCTGATGATTGCCAGCGATACGATGGAACTTATTAATTGAGAATTGAGAATTGAGAATTGAGAATTCAATCAATTGAGAATTGAGAATTGAGAATTTTACCATTTAGAAAAACACACACATAATGAGTAAACCAATTATTTACCAACTCTTCCCCCGATATTTTGCGAACTACAACGAGAGTCGCAAACATAACGGCACGAAAGAGGAGAACGGTTGCGGGCGATTTGCCGACATCAACAAGCGTGCGCTTGAGTCCATCCGGGACTTAGGCGCAACGCATATATGGTACACGGGTGTAATCCGCCATGCGACCGCCGAATATAACCACCCCGCCATTACCAAAGGTCTGGCCGGTTCGCCATACGCCATCACCGATTATTACGATGTTGACCCGGACTTAGCCAGGAACGAAGCGAAACGAATGCAGGAATTCGAGGCTTTGGTAAAACGCACTCACGAAGCAGGTTTAGACGTACTGATTGATTTTGTACCGAACCATGTGAGCCGCGAATACAAGAGCACATGCAAACCGGAGGGTGTCAGCGATTTAGGGGAAGGCGACCATCCCGAATGGGCCTTCTCACCGCTGAATAATTTCTACTATCTGCCGGGCGAGCGTTTCTCAATGGACAAAGATTTGCAGGGCTACGAAGAGTACCCCGCGAAAGTGACGGGCAACGACTGCTTCACGAGTCATCCGAGTGAGAACGACTGGTATGAGACTGTGAAATTAAACTACGGCGTTTTCTATCAGGGCGGCCGTGAAAAACAGTTCGACCCCATTCCATCAACATGGACGAAGATGCGCGACATACTGCTCTTCTGGGCGAGCAAAGGGATAGACGGTGTGCGCGTAGATATGGCCGAAATGGTGCCCGTGGAGTTTTTCGCATGGGCTATCGCGCAAGTGAAGAAGAAACACAAGCAATTCCTTTTTATCGGAGAATGCTACGATCCATACCAATACGATGCGTATCTATCCGCAGGTTTTGACTACCTGTACGACAAAGTAGGGATGTACGATTACTTGCGCGGAGTGACGAGCAAGAACTGGCCCGCAGAGGGCATCACGCATCAGTGGATGCAACATGGTGATGCACGTTTGAAGCACATGCTCTATTTCCTGGAGAACCACGACGAGCAGCGTATCGCGAGCGGATTTTTCTGCGGCAGCGGCCGTTGTGCCGAGCCGGCAATGATTGTGGCCGCCACACTTAACCAGTGCCCCGTGATGATTTATTCGGGCCAGGAATTAGGCGAACGCGGCATGGATATGGAAGGTTTCTCCGGTATGGACGGCCGTTCCACCATCTTCGATTATTGGGGCGTGAAGAGTCTGCAGGCATGGACGAACAAAGGTAAGTTTGACGGAGCCAAGCTGAACGACGCACAAGTGGAACTACGCGATTTCTACCAGCGGCTACTGACTCTTGCCCGTAACGACAAAGCCATCCAGAACGGCAAGATGTACGACATCACATACGCTCAGGGCGAGGGATTCAACAAGCATGAGCATTTTGCATTTTTGCGCCACGTGAAAAGCGAGACGCTGCTGATGATTGTCAATTTCCACGACCGCGAGCAACAACTGAAGGTTCGTATTCCGAATGACGCGTTCGTATATTTAGGTTTAGACGAAAAGCCGAATGCGACTGCGACAGATCTGCTTTATGGCGAGAAACATCCAATTTGTTTCACCCCCGAAGGCGTATTCGAAATAACCCTGCAGGCATGGAAAGGAGTGATACTGAGAATCAAGTAAAACCTGATTTCAGTCATTAACCATTTTATCATTTACCTTTTGGTCACTTATTTGAACATTCAGACATTTTGATATTTTGGAACTTTTACAGGACATAATGCGTTTGGTAAGGTGGAGTAATCTGCTTTTCCTTGCCGTACTAATGTGGGTAATGGAGAAATGGGTTGCCGTACCCATACTTGACAAAGCCGCGTTTGGCGAGCAGTTGCCGGCGTACCTGCTTTGGCTGATTATATGCGCGACCGTTCTCATCGCCGCCGGCGGATATGTCATCAATGACTATTTTGACGTCAAGATAGACCGTATCAACCGTCCGGACTCGCTGATAGTGACCCACAGTGTGAGCAAACCAGCCGCGATGCGTCTGAGTCTCATACTCAGCGTTTCAGGTATTATATGCGGAGTTATCAGCGCCATTCTGTTACGGAGCATGACCATCGGGATGCTTTTTGTGATTGTCCCCGGTTTGCTATGGTTTTATTCGTCGAGTTACAAGCGCCTTTTTATGGTTGGGAACGTGACCATCGCCCTATTAGCGGCATTGACACCAATGCTGATAGCGCTGGCTAATGTCGCCGTTTTGCAACTGCGTTACGAGACTATTTTGCCGTATACCACGCTTGTGCATGACATGTACGCATGGCTTGGCGGTTTTGCGCTCTTTGCGTTCCTGCTGACATGGATACGTGAGATTATCAAAGACATGCAGGACCAGATGGGTGACCGCGAACTGGAGTGCCACTCAATGCCCGTTGTATGGGGAGAGAAATGGACCAATGTATTCATAACGGTGCTGATTGCCATCACATTAGCCGTGCTTGGACATCTTTGGTACCACGTGCTGCCATTCCCGACCACCTGGGCGAGTCTCAGTACGCGCTATATCGTTTTAGGCATCGTGATACCGATTCTCGGAGCTCTTTGGCTACTATGGAGCGCCAAAATTCCCTCCGATTACAAGACATGCCAGCAAGTAGTCAAACTGACGATGTTCCTCGGAATGCTTTACAGTTTTGTTGTCATGAGAATGCTTCCTCTTTTATAATCGAGTATGAAACTATCAGAAATCAAACAAGTTATAGGTCTCAGCGCGCAAGTGAGCGGCGATGACGAATTGGATATCCGCTATTTGCTGACCGACAGCCGCCAATTAGGAGCCGACCCGAGCCACACGTTGTTTTTCGCCATCAAGACCGCGAAGAACGACGGCGCGCGATATATTCCCGAACTGACAGAAAAGGGAGTCCGTGCTTTTGTAACCGGCGATGCGACAAGCGCTCTTCAGACCCTTGCCGCATATGTGCGTTCACAATTCAAAGGGACGGTGATCGGTATCACGGGTTCAAACGGCAAGACAGTAGTCAAAGAATGGCTTTACCAACTGCTCAAAGAGGATTGCACAATCATCCGTTCTCCCAAATCGTACAATTCTCAGATTGGTGTTCCGCTGAGCGTCTGGCAGCTGGCAAATATACAAAGTGACAAAGGACAATGTACAAAGGGGAAACCTATTCTGGCTATTTTCGAGGCCGGTATCAGCCAACCTGGCGAAATGGATAAATTAGAGCCGATTATCCGGCCAACGATAGGCGTGATTACCTATATCGGTCATGAGCATGACGAGAACTTCGCGTCATTAGAGCAGAAACGTGCAGAGAAGATGAAGCTTTTCATTCACTCGGAGCACATTATCGAAGACCCGACCCATCAGAATGTCCGCACGTGCGCGGCCGTGATGCGTGTATTGGGTTATGACGAGGAGACTATCGCAGCCCGTATATTACAGCAGACTCACGAGACCGTACTGAAAGTCAATCTAACGGCTCTGGTAGATAATGTGCGCTATTTCCACTCTCTCCTGAGGCCAGACACCAAACTGACTTGCATGGTCAAGGCGTTCGCCTATGGTGCAGGGAGTATAGAAGTGAGCAAAGCATTGCAGTCTGCAAAAGTACCAAGTGACCAAGTACCAAGTACTCATTTGGTTGATTATCTTGCAGTTGCAGTAGCCGATGAGGGGGTTGAGTTACGGCGTGCAGGCATCACACTGCCCATCATCATTATGGATCCCGAAGTGGCGGCGATGGATTTGATTTTAGAGAACAACCTCGAGCCGAACGTCTATTCCCACCAATCTCTCAAGACTGTCATCGCCGCAGCCGAGGCAAAGGGTTTGGAGAATGTGCCTATTCATATCAAGATTGACTCCGGCATGCACCGACTGGGTTTCTATAAAGAAGATATACCCTGGCTGATTGAGCGTCTGCACACGACCAAGGCGGTACGCGTGCGCTCCGTATTCTCGCATCTTGCAGGAAGCGACGAAGCCCAATTTGATGATTTCACTCTGGGACAGATACATTATTTTGATTCCTGCGCAGAAGAACTACAAAGGGGACTAAGCGACCAAGGACAAAGTACTCCTATTCTCAAACATATTTTGAATTCCGCAGGCATAGAGCGTTTCAGCGATTACCAGTTTGACATGTGCCGTTTGGGAATCGGTTTATACGGTTTTTCTTTTGCAGGCGCGAAACTGCGTAATGTATGTTCGTTAGAGACCACTATTCTGTCCGTCAAGACCGTCAAGGCCGGCGAGACAATCGGGTACGGGCGTCACACGCGGCTTCAAGAAGACCGTGTGATTGCGGTTATCCCGATTGGCTATGCCGACGGATTTGACCGTCGTTTCTCCAATTATGGCGGCGAGGTATGGGTTCGCGGCAAACGCTGTCCCGTAGTCGGCAATGTGTGTATGGACCAAGTGATGGTAGATGTGACCGGAACGGATGCCCGTCCGGGAGATATCGCGGAGGTCTTCGGCGAACATATGCCGTTACAAGAGCTTGCCGACAAACTCGGCACAATCACATATGAAATTCTAACATCCGTCAGCCGCCGTGTCCAACGCGTCTATTTCCACGAATAAACTCTGTATAGGCTATAGAGTACAGAATACAGAATACAGAGTACAGACAGATTTGGATTTCACCTTGTTTGAGGGTGAGATGGTTTGTATGTTAGGTCCGAACGGCTGCGGCAAATCCACATTACTCCGGACGCTGGCCGGTTTGCAACCGTCACTCGGCGGGGAATATCGGTTGTCCTCCAATCATAGTGATGAGCGGTATGACGGGAGTGCGAAAGACATTGCGCTTGTACTGACCGAGCGGCTTTCAATGGACAATACGACAGTACATGACGTCGTTGCGATGGGCCGTTATCCGTACACATCATTTCTCGGCGGGCTGACAGAAGAGGACGAAAAGGTAATACAACAATCCTTGGAGCAAGTGGGTTTTGAAGGGTCCGGAAGCACAAGCACCTCCTTTTTTAATGCCCACTCAGACGGAGAGAAACAGCGTATTCTGATAGCGAAAGCGCTGGCCCAGCAAACACCGATTATTTTACTTGACGAGCCGACCGCTCACCTTGATCTGCCTCACCGCATCCGGATCCTACGTTTACTGCGCAATCTGGCACACGAGCAAAGCAAAACGGTACTTATCTCCACACATGAACTGGATCTGGCACTAGCTCTATCCGACAGGATATTGCTGATGGCTCCACAGCGTGGTATCCAGTTAGACACTGCCGAACGGCTACGCGAGACCAATGCCTTTTTTGATGCCTTCGGCATGGATATTTTCAATCCGCTCGGATAAAAACGGATAAAAACGGCTACATCAAAACACATAAAAAAGACCTGCGCGCTTGCGTATTCCAAAAATTATTTGTACCTTTGCGCCGCAAATTAAAAACAACACAATACTATGGCAACAGAAAACAAACCATCTGCAGAAAAACTGAAAGCCTTGAAGGCCGCGATGGATAAGATTGACAAGAACTTCGGCAAAGGCGCCATCATGAAATTAGGCGACGAGAACATTGAGAATGTCGCAGTTATCCCGACAGGCAGCCTTGGTCTTAACTACGCATTAGGCGTTGGCGGTTATCCGAAAGGCCGTATCATCGAGATTTACGGTCCTGAGTCTTCAGGAAAGACGACCCTCGCTATTCATGCGATGGCAGAAGTGCAGAAACAAGGCGGCATTGCGGCTATTATCGATGCGGAGCATGCATTTGACCGTTTCTATGCAGAAAAATTAGGTGTAAACATCGATGAGTTGCTTATTGCCCAGCCCGACAGCGGCGAGCAAGCTCTGGATATAGCCGACGAGTTGATCCGTTCGGCAGCGGTTGACCTGATTGTTATCGACTCCGTAGCGGCTCTTACCCCGAAAGCAGAGATAGCAGGCGAGATGGGGGACAACAAAGTAGGTCTGCAAGCCCGCCTGATGTCCCAAGCGCTTCGCAAGATGACCGCCTCTGTGAACAAGACCAATACTACCGTCATATTCATCAACCAGTTGCGCGAGAAGATCGGCGTTATGTTCGGCAATCCGGAGACGACGACCGGCGGAAATGCGCTGAAGTTCTATGCCAGCGTTCGTCTTGATATCCGCAAAACAGGCCAAATCAAAGACGGAGACACCATCAAAGGAAATCAAGTACGCGTCAAAGTAGTGAAGAACAAAGTAGCACCTCCATTCAAGAAAGCGGAGTTTGACCTGATGTTCAACGAAGGAATTTCCCGTATCGGCGAGATCTTAGACTTCGCAGTAGCTACCGAGGTAATTAAGAAAAGCGGTTCGTTCTTCAGTTACGGTGACACCAAGTTAGGTCAAGGTCGCGACAAGGTGAAAGAAGTGCTGGCCGACAACCCTGAGTTATGCGAAGAAATCGAGGCTAAGATCGGTGAGCAAGTGAAAGAACAAGGATTAGAAAACGTTCTCAATAAGATTGGAAAGTAAGCAATACATACTTTCCCCGCGGGAGGCTCATGAAGCGGAGCAACAATGGCGGGTAGTGAAACGTTCTGTAGATGCACGGCAGCGAGAGTTGCGCGTGCATCTTACTATCTTAACGGACGACGAAGGGAAACCGATTAAGAAGGATGCTCCTATTCCGCTGTACAAGCCGCCAGTCTATCAAGATGTGCACAACGCCAAGCGGCAGGCGGTAATCATCGGTTGCGGTCCGGCGGGGCTGTTTGCCGGATTGACCCTGATAGAGCACGGCATCAAGCCCATTATCTATGAACGGGGGAAGGAAGTAAGCGAGAGGAAGCGGGATATAGCATTGCTAAACCGGAACGAGGGTCTGAACCCGGAATCGAACTACTGCTTCGGCGAAGGCGGCGCAGGCACTTTCAGCGACGGGAAGTTATTCTCCCGCTCCAAGAAAAGAGGCAACATGCAACGGGTAATGGAGATATTCCATTACTTCGGAGCACCGGACACAGTATTATACGAAGCGCATGCACATATCGGCAGCGACAAGTTGCCGGGCATCATCAAGCGGATGAGAGAGTGCATTTTAAAACATGGAGGGGAGATACATTTTGAGACGAAAGTAGAGAGCCTAAAACCCCACCTAACCTCCCCACAAGGGGAGGAAAAAGGTACAACTGTAACTCCTGTCATTTTGGCGATCGGGCATTCGGCGCATGACACGTACCGGATGTTAGCGAAAGAAGGTGTGGCGATGGAGACAAAAGGGTTTGCTATGGGCGTGCGTATCGAGCATCCGCAGGCGCTGATCAACAAGTTGATGTATCATTTGGGTAAACCCCACCTCACCTCCCCACAAGGGAGGAGCACTCCCCTCGAGGGGGAGAAGGAGGGGGTTATCAAATACCTTGGCAATGCCTCCTACTCACTCGTGACACAGGTGGACGGCCGAGGGGTATATTCCTTCTGTATGTGTCCGGGCGGACACATCGTCCCTGCAGGAAGCAGCGAAGGGACATGTGTGGTGAATGGCATGTCGGCTTCCCATCGCAACTCGCCCTATGCCAACTCCGGCATGGTGGTTCAGATTAACCCCGAAGACATCCCCGGCGATGATCCGCTGCGCGGACTCGAATACCAGGAAGCCCTCGAGCAGCTTGCTTTTGAGCAAGGACAAGCCTACCCCCACCCCCTCCCTACAAGGAGGGGAGAAGAGAACGGCAAACTATGCCGGGTAACGAATGCTTCTACCGCACCTGCGCAGCGGATGAAGGATTTTGTAGAGGGGAGAGCAAGCAAGGATCTGCCGAAATGCAGTTATCTGCCGGGACTTGTACCGAGCCGGTTAGACGAATGGCTGCCTGCTTTCATAGGGAAGCGGCTGCAACAAGGTTTTCGGGATTTTGATAAGAAATATCCCGGATTCTTGACGAACGATGCCGTAATCGTGGGAGTCGAGAGCCGCAGTAGTAGTGCGGTGCGTATTCCTCGTGATCCGGAGACTTTGCAATCCGTTTCTACCCCCGGATTGTACCCTTGCGGCGAAGGAGCCGGCTATGCGGGCGGCATAACGAGTAGTGCTTTGGACGGCATAAACGCCGCACTAAAAATAGTTCAATAGTAGTTAGACACTATACATATCGTCTAGGTATGGTCTAGGTATCGTCTAGTGCAATAAGGTAAAACAATAAATGCAGGCTCGGAAGAGTCTGCATTTTTTTGGGTAGATTACCGGATTACCAGATTACCAGATTACCAGATTACCAGATTACCAGATTACTAGATTTCTAGATTTCCGGGATTCGGGATATTAGAGTTGAGCGCCGAGAGCGTTGTACTTAACACCGTTTTTGATGATAACGAGCTGGCCGTTCTCGAAGGTCTTCACAGCCTTAGCGCCATCGAATACGTTGTCAACAGCCTGCGAAGCAGCACCAACTTGGATAGCTTTGATACGATAGCCGCCTACGAACTCTTTGATTTCTACATCACCACCGAGAGAAGTGAACTCGAGCTCTTTCCAAATATAGCCCTGCTCATCAGCACCTTCTGCACCAGCTGCTTTTGCCGGCAGAGTGAGGTCTGTAGAAACAGCAACAGCTTGTTTCGGATAAACACCATCAGCATCTGTGAAGTTAGCAGCAGTGCCACCCTTAGCAGCAGCAGTCAGTTTGATAGCGTCACCAGGGGCGGTGCCCTTGATAATCAGAATACCATTCTTACCACCGAACTCATAGCACTTTCCCGGATAAATAACGAATGCTTTCTTCTTATCCGAAGTGTTCTTGATCTGGAATACAAGATTCGGCTCTGCGTTGATGAAACTCTCGCTTGCAACATTAGCCTTGATGTCGTAAACATACTTGCTATCAGCCGGTTTGGACTCGGTCTCGTTCAAAGTAGCTTCACCTATGGTCCACTGATCGATGGAAGTACCAACGGCTGTCAGGTCAATAACCTTAGCATTGATTGTCATAGCTGCAACAACAGCAGCAGCGAAGAGGAAAAATTTCTTCATAATTGTTGAATTTTTAATTGTTAATAATATTAGTTGTTTATTTTAGTCAAAAGTCGAAAGTCGAAAGACAAAAGACCGCCCAACTGGCTCAAAGTCATTTTGCTAAATTTACTTTACAAAATCCGCTGCAAAGGTACTACATTTTCCGGAAATATGCAAGTACATACTGCCGAAAAATGTAGAAATTTTATATTTTTACTCTGCAGCGTCAGGATCTTTGCCGTTATAGAGGACATTTTTTATCTTTTTATAGTCCGTAATCGGCATAGGCTTGGGATTGATCTGGCAGTTAGTAAAGTTGATATCTTCCGCCCACTCCATCTTGATACCACCTCGGTTACCGATGATTGTTACTTGGTCGAAGAGAATATTATGAACCGGTTTGCCTTTGAGTCCCTGGATATCGACAGCCTGCTTGGAACCGATACAGGTGATATTGCGGAAGGTGATATTAGACCAGTCGGGGAAGAAGGCATTCTTATCATCGGAGTCGGTAGCGGACACGCCTGCTCCCTTGTCGGCATAGCCGGAGGAGATAAGGAAGGCGGATTCGCGGATATCCTTCATAATGATATTATAGCAATAGATGTCCTCGCACCAACCACCACGTCCGGGAGCGGATTTGAAACGGCAACCGATGTCGGTGCCCTCAAAACGGCAGTCTTTGACCACCAGACGCTGCATACCGCCGGAGAACTCAGACCCGATAACAAATCCGCCGTGTGCACGATAGACGGTATCATTGGTGATAAGGAAATCTCGCTGGGGACCGGCTGCCACACCTTTTTCTCCCACGCCGCCTTTCATACAGATACCATCGTCACCGCAGGAGATATTGCAGTTGACGATGAGGGCCACCTGGACATTACCCGGGTCCATAGCATCGCCGTTCTGCGCCCAGTGCGGGCAACGGATATGAACACCATCTATGATAAGGTTTTGCACGCGCGTAGGCACGAAATGGAACTTCGGCGAATTGAGGAGATGCACATTTTCCATGAGAAGGTTCTTGGAGTCCGTGATATTCACCAAGTGGGGACGCATCTTCTCCTGAATAACCGGATCTTTGGCGATATTGGGGATATTGAGGTCCTTATTAAGGTTGAAGGGATACCAAACGAGCCATTTCTTGCTGTTGCCATCCGGGCGGGTCACACCACCCATAGCGAGCACTTCATTCCATACATCGCCATCCGCCGCGATGACTGACGGGTCAACTACTTTCTTTTGCTTGATCGGGCGCCAATAGATACCCTGTCCGTCGATAGTACCATGACCGGTGATGGAGACGTTCTCCAGTTTAGAGCCATAGATGAGCGCATGGCATTTCTTGGAACCATCGCGAAGGGAATCGTTTTTCTGGACGTACAGTTCCTTATTGGTAGAACCGAGAATAACGGCATTGTCCGCGAGGTGAAGGTCAAGGTTGGAGACCAGTTTAATCGGTCCTGTAAGCCATTTGCCGTCGGGCACGTTAAGGTGACCACCACCTTGTTTTTTAAGGTGTTTGAGCGCTTTGGCGAAGGCTTCCGTATTATCCGTAACGCCATCCCCTACTCCTCCGAAATCAACGATAGAGACGGAGTAATCAGGGATAACGACTTCCTTGACTTGCTCAACGGCGCACGGCAGATCCTGATAATAATGGGAATACTTGGTTTGCGCCGCAGCAGTTTCGCAGACCGCCAACGCTATAAGACCGGCTAAAAATAGCCTGAAAGACCGCTTTGCTGTAAGACCACTCGCGGTGCTCGTTGTAGGATTATAACTCATATTCGTTTCTTTAATGGGTTCAAGAGATTAGAACAAATTCTGTACCAAACTATTCAGATATACTTCCAAATTGGTATAATTTTGGTCAATCGTATTGAGTTTGCCGTCGTTAGGCGACAGGCGGTCCAGTCCATTGGCATTCTCCCAGTCATCGGGCATTCCGTCATGGTCTGTATCCACCGGAGCCGTTCCGCTTTCGAGCTTCGGATAACCACCCGCCTCATCCGGAGAGTTGACGAGTTTACCACCTCCATTCCGCACCTCATTCACGATACGTGTGTCTATCGCATCGCGCGAGAGCGAGCAGCCCGCTTTGGCAAGTACTGTTTCGTACGCCTGTTCGGCAGTCTGCTCATTATCAAGGGCAGTCAGGTCCTCCATCCAACGGGAAGTTGCTTTGACATTGGAGCCTGTCTGAGTAGAACCTTTCCAGTTATCGTTGGTGACATCCGCAGAGCCGTACATATAATTGCCGGACAGGAAGAACAAGCCGGGAATAAGCGCATGGCCGTCCGAACAATACTGGCAAGAGACAGTCGGGTCAACGAGGCGTGTTTTTTTGCTGGTAGCCGGACCGTATTTGTAATAATTATTGACCATATTTATTTTGCGCGCCTGCGTATATCCTTCGCCGCCATACGTAGAATTGCCTCCCCAGTTATAGACCACATTGTTGACATAATCAATGGGTCCGAAACACTTATTATTGACATAGGAGTGGTCAAAACGCGGGTTACGTGAATCATGGTGCGCCAAGAGATTATGATGGAAAGAAGCGTTCGTTCCCCCCCATATACCTCCGTATCCATGGTCTCCCTTTACGTGTACGGATTTGCGGAGACTCTCGGTGATAAAACAATACTGGAGTGTAAAATTGGTATTGCCATAGCAGCTGACGCACTCATCGGTGCTCCAAGAGAAAGAGCAGTGGTCAATGATGATGTTTTTTCGGTCGTTGATAGAGAGCGCATCACCCTCCACTTTGTTCTGGTCTCCCATACGAAAACGCAGGAACCGCATGATGACGTTGCTCGTTTTGACGACCACAGGGTATCCGGCGATACAGATACCATCACCGGGTGCTGTTTGTCCTGCGATAGTGAGATTACCGCTCGCTATATCCAATTGAGAGGTCAGGTTGATGGTTCCCGCGACATCGAAGACGACTGTCCGGGTTCCATCCATCTGCACGGCATGCCGCAGCGTACCGAGTACCGGTTGACCGGTTGTTTTGTCGCGCGTGTCTTCAAGGGTAGTAACGTGCATCACGACACCTCCCCTGCCTCCGGTTGTAAACTTACCACCGCCCTCAGCCCCCGGGAAAGCGGGGACTTGGGCGGAAGGCGTAGGATCATCCTTACCATCGTTTTTACACGCAGTAAGGCATAGAGTAAGTGATAGCGCTATATACGCAATTTTAGTATTCATAATCATTCCAAAGCGTACCATTTGATGCAGCGATATTCACATCAAAGATAGGCCAGTATTGGTGCATATCGATATTTGTGCCCGACTTATAGAGATACCAGTTTTCTGTATTGATGATGTCCACATCATCCTTATCGAAGAAGGATTTAGCCACCCACCCATTCTCTTTGCTGAACTCAGCAGGGCAGACTGCGTCTTTATCCAAGCCGACAAACTTATCGAAGACGAAAGCGGCACCACTTTGCGCAAACTGATCATTCCGAGTATAATGGAACCATACAGAGTCAGGTCTTCCTTCGTAGTCGCCTACATTGTTTTGCAGGTCATAGACAGCCTGTTGCGCAGCCTCGAGTTTCGCTTTGAGGAGTCCCCAACGCATGAGGTCATACTTACGGATATTCTCACCACAGAGTTCGAAAGCACGCTCGTTGACGATATTATCAAATGTAACAGGCACGGACGGCAGTCCTGCACGCGTGCGCACCTTATCCATACAAGACTGTGCCGTAATACCGTATAACTCAGAAGGTGCATTTCCTTCTTTAGACCCGATAGCCGCTTCCGCAAACATCAGCAGCACATCTGCATAACGTAAAACCGGCATGTCAATACCATCTTCATTGCTCGCATAACTACGTGTCATCCACTCCACGCGCAGTTTGCCGCAGTAGAGTTGGCCGATGTTTGACTGTTTCTGATAGAGTTTAGAATCCGAAGCCGGTACCCCCGGGAAGGCAGCAGCATCAGAAGAGGTACCCGAGCCATCATCATATTCCCATGTCCAAGGCAGAATTGTGATATCGCGGCGCTTGTCATTCTTATCAAACAGATAATAGAACGTCGGCACGATTTCAATCATAGCCTGTGTTTTCGCATTGTTCTTATCTCCGGCAGCATAGAAGATCGTGTTAATGATTTTTCCGGCGCAGCGTTCAGACATTTTATTTCCGGTCAATGACAACACTTGTCCGCGTGCGCCATCCAGGAACGGCAATGCCCAAATCCATTCTGATTGGGAATAATCCGTTACATCCTGACAGAGATCTTTGAACACATCTTCAAAATTGGTCTGGAACTTGTAGTCCTCTTGTTTGATAATCTGCGCGCACGCCCAAACGGCTTCCTGATAAAGGGCTTTACGTGCATCTGCATCTTTGACATTGTATTGCACGGAGCATGTTTTAGTTCCACCTTCCGTGAACACATCGGGTCTCATAGCCAGTCCGGCATACATAAGATCCATTCTCGCCAACAGACCGAGGGCGAGAGCTTTAGACGGACGTCCAGTGAAATTAGCTGCTTTACCGGGGCAGTTCGGAGACCACGGCATGAGACGCGCAGCCTCTTTCAAGTCCTTGCGCAACTGCTCATAGATGACGTTGCGGTCCTGCTTTTTCGTATAAAGGACCTCTGAGTTATATCCGTTGAAGGACTCAAAACTTGCCGGCACATCTCCCCACAGTTTGACCATCTCCAGATAACAGAACGCACGCAGGGTGAGTGCCTCTCCGAGCAGGTATTTGAAGGTAGCATCCGTAGTATCCGAATGGTGGCGAATGCCATCAACAACCACATTGGCACGCTCAATAGCCGAGTTGAGATATGCCCATGGATCTTTACCATTGGAAGTAGAAAGATTACCTGTACCACCCGTCATGTTATATGCAGCGTATTCGGCATCTTCCGATTTCGAAGCATGCTCAATATCCGTATTCAACGCCACGTAGCCACCGCAAAGACGGTTACGGAACGACTTGTCCTCGCCAAAGGTGTTATAGATAGCCCCTATAGCCTGCTCGGTCAAATCGGCAGACTTGAAGACTGCCTCATCCATAGCAGAAGGCGATTCCGTGTCGAAGAAATTCTTCTCACAAGCGGCTAACGTAAGTGCAAGAGCACCTAATATAAAATATTTAATTTCGGTTTTCATAATGATTTGTATTTTCGATATTAGAACTGAATATTCAAACCTACATTCACGCCACGGCTTTTAGGATATGCAGAGAAGTCCACACCCGGTGTCAAAGGGTTCTTGCTTGAACGGGTATCCACCTCCGGGTCTAAGCCGCTATACTTAGTAGCACAGAAGAGATTTGTACCTTGAACATAGAGACGGATGTTGCTAATAACCTTAGTTTTCTCCATCCACACTTTCGGCAGCGAATAACCGATTGTAAGTTGGTTAAGACGCAGGAAGGAACCGTCTTCCATATGCTGGTCTGTAACCACGTAGTGCGACATAATCGGGTTGTGCGTTTTTGCTCCTTTCGCCGTATTCATCTCATCCAATTGATTAGCAAAGACAGTGTATGCGTCGCCAAATACGAGCGCTGCTCCGTTTGCATATACATCCGGCATATAAGCACCCTCAGCAGAGAACAACGAATAACGGTTGTTATAACTCATTGCGCCGATGAGGTTACGCATTTTGGTTTTCTCCGTGATGGTAGTATATTCCATTTTGGAGAGGTTCAGAATCTTGTTGCCGAAGGAGAAGGTAAAATTAGCGCCTAAGTCAATCCTACCCCATTTATCTCCACCGATATTGAAGTTGAGGTTGAAACCACCGGTGTGCGTAGGAACGGTATTACCGATAATAGTCTTATCAGCCTCTGTAATCTTACCGTCTCCGTTAAGGTCTTTGAATTTGATAGAACCCGGAACCGGAGTGCTGGTCAGGAAGCCATCACCATAAGAAGGAACACCGCTTGCCAATCCCCAAGCATGCGTGCTTGTAGCATAACTTTGGAAGTCAGCCGCAGTATAGTAACCGTCTGTTACATAGCCATATACATTGCCTACCGGTTGACCTTTCTCCAGCAAGAACTCAGCTGTTGTCAAGTATTCTGAAGAGCCGAAACAACTCGTTTGGGCAAGCATGGAGGTAACATTACCCAAATCCTCAACACGTGTTTTATTGAAGGCGATGTTGGCATCCAGTGTCAAGTTGTAACTCAGGCTTTTTGACTTGCGATCCAAGATAATGCCCTTGATGGAGAACTCCATACCCATATTACGGGTAGAACCGATATTCTGGTATTGGTAGTTATAACGCGCCGGCATAATCTGACGAATAATCAGGTCTTTGGTAGTATTCCAATAGAGGTCAATCGTACCCGTCAAACGCTCATTAAAGAAACCATAATCAATACCGAAATCACGGGTGATTGTTGTCTCCCATTTGAGGTTCGGATTGGCAGCAATCTTATCGCTACCGCCGACAACCAAGATGTTACTTGTACCTTGGCCCATATCAATATAAGTCATCTGCTGCGAGAGGAAGTCCGGATGCAGATAACCGAGATCCACATTATTGTTACCCGCCATACCTAACGAGAGACGGAATTTCATATTGCTAAGCCATGAAGCAGCATCTTGCATGAACTCCTCATCGGACATACGCCATGCGATAGCACCTGACGGGAAGTAACCCCATTGATTTCCTTTCACAAAACGTGTGGAGCAGTCAGCACGGAACGTACCGGTGATATAATAACGTCCCTTGTAGTCATAATTAGCACGAGCGAGGAAAGACAATTGATTATCGCGCGGATTGATATAATTGGTAAATTCCGAGTATGCAGCCTGGCCTAAATAATTAAAAATCTCGCCATTCAGCACATCGTAGTTTCCTTTGTAGCCGAAACCATATTCATTTTTTGTCTCACCTTTGCGGATAACTGTCTCTTCACCGACCAGAACGCTGACGTTATGATCACTATTAAACGATTGCTTCCACTCCAAGGTGTTGTGGTTCGTCAATGTTGATCTGCGTTCGTCAGTCACTTGTAATTGTGCAGTTCCTCCTTCTATACCCGGACGGCCGGTGTTACGAGCAAAATACGTAGTTGGACCATAATAGCGGTCAGTCGTAATATGGCGGGACTCATAGCCCATATCCACACGTGCCGTGAAATGCTTTGCGAACTTATAGCTCATATAGCCCTGAATATTCCACTTCTTATCCTTTTTCATTTTATAGTTATCACGGATAGTGGTAATCGGGTCATAGAGCGAACCGAACGTTTCATCGGATTCATCATCGGAACCAGCATCTTTTGTTAACAACGTAGTCGGAGTATATACCACACAGTTACGCAAACGAGACTCTGTAGAAGTGCCATTATCTTTGATAGCATTGGAACCAGAACCAAGAACCTCAGTGCTGGTATAACGAGTGGTAAAACCAATTGTAAAATTCTTAAATGGTTTGAATTTCGCTTTACCGGCAATATTATTACGCGTATAGTTTGACTGCTCCATAATTGCTTTGTCATCTATGCGGTTATAAGAAAGGGTAAAGTTGGCATTTTTGTTACCTCCACTTACACTAACAGAATGGTTTGAGTTGAATCCGGTACGTCCGAATGTACGATCCTGCCAATCGATAAATTCATGCTGTGAAGGATCAGCGTATTCCTTGAGGACATCCGAAATGGAGGAATTCTCAACTTCGGATGGATTTTTATATTTGGTATCGTTATAGAGTTTGTCGAAATACGCATAGAAATTGCTGCGTAACGCCGACAAAGAATGATCCTTCTGGTATGCCCATTCGTATTGCGCCAAGGCGAACTCTCCCGGAGAAAGGACGTCATATTTTTTTGCGATTTTCTTCCAGCCCACAAAACCGGTATAGTCCACATGGAAAACCATTTTATCATCCTCAGAATCAGAGTCTTTCGTCGTGATAATAATAACGCCATTAGCACCTTGTGCACCATAGATAGCCGTTGCCGCAGCATCTTTGAGGACGTCCATCGAAGCGATGTCACTCGGGGCGATATCCGAGATGCTTGACACCGGCATACCATCCACGATATAGAGCGGGTCATTCGACTGGGTCAGAGATGTACCACCACGGACACGAATCTTCACATCGGCATCAGGACTACCCTCCGTTGTCGTTACTGACACACCTGACAACTTACCCTGCAGGGCCTCAGCCGCACTTGTTACCGGGATATCCTTCAGCTGCTCAGCACCGACAGAAGCAACAGACGTTACGACATCGCGTTTTTTGGTTGTACCGTAACCGGTTACCACGACTTCTTCGAGTACTTCAGAGTTTTCCTGAAGGACGACATTCATTGTGTTGCCTGTAATCTGCAGTTCCTGCGTCTTCATACCAATGTAGGAGAAAACGAGGATTTTTGCATCATCCGGCACATCAAGTGAATAGTTACCGTCGAAGTCCGTTACTGTACCAATTGTGGTACCCTTCACTACAACAGAGGCGGAAATAATAGTCTCCCACGTCGGATCTTTGACTGTTCCGCTAATCACACGAGCCTGAACAGCCATGCCCATAAAGAGCAAGGCCGAAAGTGCCATGATGCGGAATACTCTGAAATTCAGTTTCATAAAGAGAATTTATTTGTATTGATTAAAGTTAAATTATTTTTTTTCTTTGGTATTTTTGCGCGCGTATAAGCATTAAAACCGAGCGCAAAAGTACTAAAAATTGCGCACTCACATGTAGAAAAATTGACGAAAATCCGCACAGATGTATTTTTTTGCAAACTACAGTTATCCAATACTTCGTTATTTTTTAACTAAATTTTTATAATTATGTTACATTATATTACAAATTTCAACAGCTCGTAGAAGTTCACCTACCAGCTCAAAAA
>JAGKVE010000075.1 GCA_021152555.1 Bacteroidia bacterium
GTGGACTGTGCAAATCACAGCCCACGTTTTTTATTTTACATTGCTATTTTATCTACTTTTCTAACTACTCAACGTTGCACTTCCAACTTGAACTTAGGTTTTATGGTCATAAATCAGCAGACCTTGCGCTGACCTTGCGCGGAGGTAAGGGAGAAAGAAAAATGATAGAAAATCGGCAAGAAAAATACAAAAATGCATAAAATGGCACTTTTATTTGCAAGTGTCATTTTTTTTGTGTACCTTTGCACCCGCAAAGGTTTGAATGATGTCCACACGGAGTAACGAAATATCACTATTCCTTGCCTTCTGCATTGAGCAATACAAGCAACGGCACAATTTGACAGGTGAGCAATCCATGCGCACCCTTGACCAATATGGTGTCTTGGAATATCTGGAAGCAGGCTATGAGCCGTTACACACCCAAAGCGCACAGTGGATCATGGAGGATATAGACGAATTTATTAATAAAAGAAAGCAATGAGAGTCTATCACGGCAGTTTGGAACGTGTTCCGACACCAGAAATACGTCGGGCAACCCGTACGCTTGACTATGGGACGGGCTTTTACACTACCACTTCCGCTAAACAGGCGGAGGATTGGGTGCGCAAACGCATGGGAGATAGCGGAGCTCGAAAAGGCTACGTCAATGAGTACGAATTGGACTTGGAGGCCTTGAAACAGTTCCATTGTGCCTTTTTCGATTCTCCGACAGACGAGTTGCTGGAGTTTGTCATGAATAACCGTTTGGACCGCAATTTTACACACAATTACGATGTGGTATATGGTCCGGTTGCTAACGATCGCGTTTATGCTTGTTTCACATTGTACGAAGGCGGAGTAATGAGCAAGGAGAATTTACTTGTGGAACTGCGCACTTACGAGTTAGTGGATCAATATCTATTCCATACAGAACAAGCTCTCACTGCGTTGACATTTATAAAAGCAAAGGAGATACTACCATGAGCGAGATAACACAACAAAATCTGTATTTACTTCTGCCTTTCAAAGTAAGTTGGGTGGCAGACATGTTAGCAGAGGATGAGCATATCAGTACGATAGAAGCCATCCGCCGTGTATATTCTTCCGCCATGTATAAGCAATTGGAACAGGAGAGTACCAAACGCTGGCACGAAGGCCCTGTGTCTTTGTATCAAGCGATATAAAAATACGTCACTCACTGACGTTAAACAGGTGAAGATATGCGATGAAACGCATATCGAGTGCAGTGCCCGAGTAGTCCCCACTACGAGGAATCGGCACAAACATAGAATTGAAATATAAAAGGCGTTTATTGACGCTTGTTTTGACGGTTTAGAAACTTCGCAACTCTCAAAAAACCTTCGTCCAAAACATGCAACAATAGATGTCTATGTTGGGTATATATAAACGCCCTCTATGGGTGTACTATATACTTTTCGGCGTAGGCTCTGTGTTGCTTGTATCTTGACGAAGGTAGGCAATGCGAAGGCCTCTAAACCGCAGGACAAGTAACAATTACAGGTCCTGCGCTTTTTGTGTATGTACCTTGCGAAGTAAATTATGGCTAATTGGCAAGACATAAAAGCATTAGAGGAACGCATCTACGAGCAAGTAGAGGAGTTCCTGAATAATCAGGAGGCTTATGCTATGCCTGTGCTGCACGTCTATCTGGATCAGGACGACATGACCTATAAGGCTGCCGCTGAAGAAGGATTGCAAGGAACAGAAGATGACGGCATTTATCCGATGCCGGAGTTGGTTCGCATGGGCGATGATGGCAAGCAAGAACCTGATATTGATAAGATTAGCGATGTCGCTAATAGTTGGATATTTTTAGATTGAGTTTCAGTCAAAAATTATCAAAAATTAAAGAAAATTAATATAAAACAGAAATAGATTAACTAACATATAAAATTCGCATAGTCAAATAGGCATATACCTTGAGCAGCAAGTCGGCAAAACAAAACTGAAAACAAGGAGATATATGTCCCTGCTATCCGTGTGTTGCATGGGGAAGCGGGGTATTGTTTTCAAGTTTGCCGACTTTGCTGCTTGCCCCGCTGACCTGTGCTTTTTTCTCGTCAGAGATTAACCGGATAGTTCACGCTATTCGGTTTTTTGATTGAAAAAAGTAAATTATATGCCTTACAGAATTGCATCACTATTCTCTGGCTGCGGAGGATTAGATTTAGGTTTTACAGGTGGTTTTGATTTTTATCAACACCATTTTGAAAGATTAGATACCCATATCGTGTTTGCAAATGACTTTGATGTTGATGCACAAACATGTTATAATTCTAATCCTTTGCTTGTTGATGATGGATCGCCTTGTTTGTTACAGGATATCCGAACAGTTAACACCGCTAATATCCCTGATTTTGATATTTTACTAGCAGGCTTTCCTTGCCAACCATTTTCCAATGCAGGCAATAGAAAAGGTGTCAATGATGACAATGGACGCGGCACTTTATTCGAGGAATGTGAACGTATATTGAGAAGTAAAATTGAAGCCGGTGTGCCTCCAATGGCTTTTGTTTTTGAGAATGTAAGAGGAATTATGTCATCAAAAATGAACTCAGGTGTTTCTGTTCCCGATGAAATTAGAAATAGAATGCAGGAGTTGGGATATAATGTTGCTATGCAATTAGTTTGCGCTAGTGATTATGGTGTGCCACAAAAAAGATATAGATTTTTAATTATCGGGACAAGACAAGATCTGCCACAATTTAATTTTGCGACATTAGACCATATAGTACAACATTATAACATTCCATCTGAGAGACAAGGTCACCCTGAGAGATTATTGCTTGGTAGCATAATGCAGGGACTTGAAGGAATTGAAAACGGAGAGTATTGGGAATATAGTAAGACAACACAAGATATGGTAGAACATATTGGATCTTGTGAACATGGAAATGAAATCCTTCCTTTATTCGCAGGTGACTTTCGCATAGACGATTTACCCGATATCGCTTTTGCAGGTCGTTCGTGGAAAAACGTTCCGTACGACTTGTTAACTCCGCGCTTTAGGAAAATTGCCGATAATCCGAAAAAATATCACGCTCCTAAATTCTTCAGGCGTTTTGCTTATGGAGAAATCAATGGGACAATAACAGCTTCGGCTCAACCGGAGAATTGTGGTATTACGCATCCTGTGGAGAATAGACGTTATACGGTTCGCGAGTGTGCGCGTATTCAATCGTTCCCAGATAACTATTCTTTCTCCGCTATCCCTTTGCAATCTCGATACAAAGTTATAGGAAATGCAGTTCCCCCAATTTTAGGATGGGTAGTTGCGAAATCATTATTAGAAACTATTCAAAATTAAAACCATGGCATATTTAACAAAGGAAACGCTAATTGCGGCGTACAAAGTTTTGTCCACCTTATCAGAAAACCCTTCTGCGCAAGGTGCAACACAGAAAGTGAGTGCAATTAGATACGCTCTCGCACTTGATATGTTTTATAAAGAATATCATAGAGAGTGTGATACTCGCGATTCACAAGATAAAGCATCTTTTATCGAAAAAGTAGGAATCGTTGTTGCTTTAGAAAATAGTTTCTACACAACAAATTTTTATGTGCCAGTTACTGAACACCAAGGAGACTTTGCAGTTGGTAGCAATTTCTATTCAGTGGGAGCAGTAAAGAATTCACTTATAAACCCTGCTATAAGGATAAACTATCCACAAAGAGGATCAAGCCCCTTGTTTGAGATACAAGATGGGAAATTGATCTGGAAGAAAGAGTTTCTAACAAATTTTAACTTTTATGTTCCGTCCGATGAGGTCAAATGTGCCCTCGTTATATGGTTGTGTAGAGCAAGAAAGGTGCGATTAGAGGATATATATGGTACTTTAAAATCACAAATTGAAAATCTATTTACAAGCGAGCTTGCTGATATTCTAATGCCATCTAAAGAGGCTTTCGAAACCACCTCTAAGCAATTAAATGTTGCTGCTGATTTTATTCCAGCTGATATTTCGAAGGATGAATTAGAAAGCATATTCAGACAAAAGCAAAACAAAAGCATTTCCCGCCAAATCATCTATTTCGGTGCACCGGGAACGGGAAAGAGCCATAAGGTGAGGGAAATAATCGGAGAGGAGACAAATCAGCCGAATGTGTTCCGCACGACATTCCATCCCGACACGGATTATGCTTCTTTTGTGGGGTGCTACAAACCCTCTATGCGACCGACAACCAGCGCAGAAAAGACGCTTACAGGCAAAGACGAAGAAATCGCATATAGTTTTGTGCCACAAGTCTTCACGGACGCGTACGTCTATGCGTACAAGCATCCTGCAGAGACCACCTATCTGGTATTGGAAGAAATAAATCGCGGAAACTGCGCACAGATATTTGGCGACCTGTTCCAACTCTTGGACCGGAAAGAGGGTGTCTCTGAATACAAAATCAAAGCGGACAACGATTTGGCAAAGTATCTGGTGGCTCAATTAGGCGAAGCATCCGAAGGCATCAAAGACGGCAAACTATGCTTACCTGCGAACCTGAGTATTCTGGCAACGATGAACACTTCCGACCAAAGTCTCTTTCCGATGGATAGCGCTTTCAAACGCCGTTGGGAATGGGAATATGTGCCAATTAACTATAGTGCAGACATCCTTTCCGGCTCATTCGACATCACAATCGGAGAAAAGGTTTACTCGTGGGTGGAATTCATCCAAAGCGTCAACAAACATATCTTCGATCTCACGCAGAGCGAGGACAAACAGATGGGTAATTTCTTCATCAAACATTCCGTGGACGAAAGCGAGTTTAAGAGCAAAGTGATGTTCTATCTCTGGTACGAAGTGTTGCGTGACGAGACTGGAAACAACAAGTATTTCTTCCGTCAGAACACGCCGGACGGCAAGGATTCGACTCCGTTCACGTTCAAAGACCTGTACGAAAAGGACGCACAAGAGACCATCCAACAGTTTATGGCGTATTTAGGTGTTGCTCCTAAATGAAAATTCTCATAGAGCAATATGGCTATGACAAAGAGAGGTTGAGCAAACTGCTTGACCCGCACTATTATACGGAGTTGCGAGACGGAAAAGCCAAAATTCCCTATGTGGGCTATTTTCTCTCGCATAAGATACCGGATGTGGTGTTTATCCTGCCGAAAGTGTTTGTAATTGACGGCAAGGCTTTCGGCGAATATACACCGGAAGAGATTATTGATTTTGATGCACTCAAACCCGAACACAAAGCGAGTGTGTTTAGTCTCTCCGTGTGGATTTACAGAGCGATCAAACTCTATTTCCTGCGCAAGGACAAAGCCGGAGAAGAAGCGGAAATCATGCAGAACGTGGTTTCTCACCAAGGTCCAAGCAGCGAGACGATGATAGATATTATCCTTTCGCTCCTGAAGTTCGACAAGGATCACAAGAACCTCTTTGCATATATCACGCGCCTCAAACACTCTGGGCAAAACAAAATCCATTGGCAGAAAACCATCTCCCAAACACAAGCCCTCATACAAAACGGCAAGCCGGTTTATCTTCAGCCGCGTACCAAACACAAAGACATCAATTTTGACGAAGAACTGATAGTGCTCTTTTATTCGGTACTCAACTATCTCGCGCAGGAGTTCAAGTTCAGCGTCCGTCCGGCTTTCGGATACGATCTGCTTCGACCGGAAACGATTCAATCCATGATTGAAAGCGGAAAAGGTGTTCGTATTCTCCGGCAAAACAGACGCAAGTACTTTACGGATGAGATGGTTCAACTATGGAACCTGCTGTTCACGTTCTTTGAGCAATCGCAATATGTCCAGAGCAAAGACAATGATGATGAGCAGGCTATGTTGGTTCGCGAGTTTAATCTCGTTTTTGAGGACATGATTGATTCGCTTATCGGCGACAGCAGCCTGCCAAACGGACTAAAAGAGCAGAAAGACGGCAAGATCATCGACCACCTCTACCGCGATAGTTCGCTTATCGAGGACAAAAAACAAATCTATTTTATTGGTGATAGCAAGTATTACAAGGACGATAATGATATTGGGCCGAACTCCATCTACAAGCAATTTACGTACGCCAAGAATGTCATTCAGTACAATATCGATTTCTTCAACCATCAGCCCAGCGAGTTTGAGCAGGAGAACTTGCAATACCGCGACAACACGACTGAGGGCTATAATATCACGCCGAACTATTTCATTCGCGGACATCTGCAAGCCGACCAACTGAATAATTATTCCGACTCCAACTTGCAATTAGTGTCCGTGGACGGCAAGAACTATAAGATCTCATACCACTTTGAGAACCGGCTTTTTGACCGTGACACGCTAATCCTGCAAACATACAATATCAATTTCCTCTTTGTGCTGGCGTGTTATGTACAAGGGGCTGGAGAACATACGCAAAAGATTCGGTCCATCTTCCGCGAGAATATCAAGAGCGTGCTCCAGACGCAGTACGATTTCTTTGCTATCAAGCCCAAAGTGCAGCACGAGGCAGAGCAGTTCCTGCATGATAATTTCCAACAAGTACTCGGCAAAGTGATTGCGCCATACGATGCTTCTACCAACTGTATGGCATTAGCTTTAGATCAAACGGCAGACAATACCGTTACACTCAATTTAATCGATCAGTATTTCTACCGGCAACCGATTCCGAAAGACCATCTGGACATTTCGCCGGACACCTTATTCGGAGAGAATGAGCAGACCCATTTGTTCACGGAGACACCTGTTATAGACAAGAATCTAAAGTGTATTATCTCTGCACAAGTCCGCAAGGATGATAAGCAGTTTGACCTGTTCAATCTCGGCAAAGCCACAGAATATACGATGGAGTCTGTTCCTTTTGTTAGTCTCATGAGCATCAAATATCTCATGCCGATGCCCGCGTATAACATACGAGGCTACTACGAGGTGACGGACATGAAGTTCAACACCAAAACAGGAGGCATGAAATTCAAATTAGGTCAGTTCTATCCATTAGGCGACACGCCTGTTAATATCGCCGACAAAATGCGTCACGGTGAACTCCTTTCCCTCGGCTACATAGAGGAAAATCTCTATTCTCAAAAGTCATAATCCCATAAACATCGATTAGACTTCGGTTGAAGGTCGGTTCAAATAGCCATCAATCAGCGTACCTTGCGCGGATGTTACGCGGAGGTTAGGGAGAAAGTATATACCATATTTCTCTTCAAAGTTGTGGATTTTTAGCATATCTCGCAAAATAAATTTGCATATGTCGATTT
>JAGKVE010000017.1 GCA_021152555.1 Bacteroidia bacterium
AGATAGATAGATAGATAGATAGATAGATAGATAGATAGATAGATAGATAGATAGATAGATGGCGGTCATAGCGGAACTTTCAATTTGTGCTGCAAAGGTACGAATAAATTCTGACATATGCAAATTTTTTCTGCAAAATTATGCTTTGTCTATGAGCATTTGGCAGTTTTTGCAATCAAAAGTAAGACTGAGTGTTTGTCCTGTACGGAGACGCAGAAAGCGTGGTTCCTTGTCTTTTGGATAAGGATTGACCTTGCGGCAATGCCCCAACTCAAAGAGCAGGCAGTATCTGCATGTCATCAAAGGATAGTCATTCGTCTCCATTTGTTTAATATACGTATTGGTATAAAATATGGTTTGCTCTCAATCGTTACCTCGCGTGCCAGATAAGGCGTATCGCCTAATTTGGAAAGTTGCGTGCGGATGGTATCTAACGCCCTTTCGGCATTTTTCGCCTCCTCATGAGCATAGACAAAAGTGCGTTCCCTCTCGCCGATTTTCAGAATGAACCCCTCTTCCGTCTCCCGCAACAGCACGTCCACAGGAATCCTCCGTTCAGAGTGCAAGTTCTTGACGAACTCCACATCAAGGTTTCGGAACAGGGATCTGTCTCCTTGGACCAAGGTGGGAGAAAGTTTTTTATTTGTACGTACTATGTTGCCCTCTGTACCGTTTACATTAAATCCCTCGCTGCCTATTGCCAGCCCGTCTCCATTATGGAGCGCCACGCCTTCTTTGAGCCGGACGCGGAGCGTGTCCCCTTTTATCTCAACCACTTCGCCGATATACTCGCCTGTTGACTTTGGTGTCTCCCAATTGGCTATATGAGCGGTTCGGCCATGCAGAAAATAGTCAATACCGCCTCTGTGAAACGTCTTCTCAGGGTTCGGTACAAAAGAGCGATAGAAAACCCCTCCTGGTGGAAGTTCTACGGACGGCCACCGGCAGTCCGATCGAGCAGAGCTCTTCACCCGCTCAAGGGAGGAACTCCCTCTCCCTGTGGAGAGGGGTGTGGTGAGGTTGTCCAGTTTCTCGCGGTAGTAAGCTGTTATATTCGTCACGTAGTCAGCGTCTTTAAGCCGCCCCTCTATCTTGAATGTTGTTACGCCGGCGTCAATCAGTTCTGCTAAATATGCACTGCGGTCCATGTCCTGCAGCGAGAGCAGATAGCGCTGATGAATAGGTTTCCCGTTATCGTCGCGTACTTCGTTCATGTCTTTGTCTAACAGGTCGTACGCCATACGGCAGTACTGCGCGCACGCACCTCGGTTGGCACTTCTGCCGGACAGCACTTCGCTGATATAACAGCGGCCGGAGTAACTGACGCACAGTGCTCCGTGTACAAACGCCTCCAATTCTATATCCGGTACAGCCGTGTGAATGGCTCTTATTTCGTCAATCCCTAATTCGCGTGCCAGCACAACGCGCTTGAAGCCCATATCACGTAGCCGGGCTACCTGTTCTGCAGTTCGGTTGTCGCATTGAGTAGAGGCATGCAAACGAATAGGAGGAAGGTCGTAATGGAGAAGGTTAAGATCCTGAATAATCAACGCATCGACACCTATTTTATATAACGCGCGCGCGAGAGAGACGGCATCATCATACTCATCCTCATGGAGCAGGGTGTTGAGGGTTACTAATACCTGTACGCCGAAGGAATGTGCATATTTGACCACCTCCTTCAAATCCTCTAAGCTGTTACCTGCCGCTTGCCGCGCACCGTATGCCGGCGGACCGATATAGACAGCGTCGGCGCCTGATTGGATAGCCGCCTTGGCGACCTCTTTGTCTCTTGCGGGAGATAATAACGAAATCATAACAATGTAACGTTTCGATCTAATCGAAACCATTTTAACTCTTTAACTCTTTAACGGCACGAAGTGCCTCTGAAATCCTGTACATCACAATGCCCGCCGTCACTGACACGTTCATCGAGTGCTTCGTGCCATACTGCGGAATTTCAATACAGGCGTCGCACATATCCACTACTTCTTGCTGTACTCCGAATACCTCATGCCCCAATACAACGGCGACCTTTGTACCTTGTCCCTTGCCCCTTTGTATCTTTACCGCCGCTTCTTCCAACGTCACGGAGTTGTGGGCCTGCTCAATGGAATAGACGGTATAACCTTCTTCCCGGAGTGCGCGAACTGCATCCTCGGTGTCCTTGATATATTGCCACTCAACGCTTTCTTCGGCTCCGAGCGCAGTCTTGTGTATCTCTTGGTTTGGAGGGCAGCAACAGATACCGCAGAGCACTACGCGCTCTATGCGCATGGCATCAGCGGTACGGAATACTGCACCTACATTATGCTGGCTGCGTACATTGTCAAGAACCACGACCAACGGCAGTTTGTCTGCCATGCGGTACTGATTGACACTCATTCGGCCCATCTCTTCAACAGTCAGCTTCTTACTCATAGCGCAAAAGGTAAATTTACACGCAAGATACGTTTTTCTTCGTCAATTTCCGTAATGAAATCTTCATGTAGCGGGATTAGCCTGCCGTCATTGAGTGTGGCGAGCGTATTGATGGTACTCTCGTCTATGTACTCAATAGTACCGAGGACTCCGGCGTCTTTGTCCTCAATAGTGTAACCCGCAAGGTCCTGCCAGGTCAGTAAACCCTCGTCTTCGTTCTGCATATCGCTACGCAGCACAAACCCTTCTTCGCCAATCAGTTCGGATATGTTTTCCGTTCGGAAGGGAACATACAAATTGTCGCGCTGCACAAACACAAACTCTGGCAGGTCCTTATAATGTGTTCGGCGTATAATGCCGATGGATAGCAAATCGTCTTTGGTAATCATTGTTTTTGGGTGACGGTCAGTTTGCCGTCAGAGGGTATTATTCTCAGTGCACGTAATCTCTCTTTGCAGATTCCTGTTTGCGGCAGGGCATACCCGCTCCCGAGTTCATATTTCTCTCCGCAGGTAGGGCATACGGCATATATGCCGTCCATAAGACACGGACTTTTCTTTCCCCTTCCGGCGCAGTACGGGCATGCTAAATCGAATGCGGCATAGCCGTTCATACTTACATAGACCACTACACCGCCATACCCCCATGCGTCTGTCACATGAACTGGCAGTACGTACTTGTCGTTCAGGAAATAGCCGCCGTTGTTTACCACAACGTAACTATTGATTGACGTGGGCTGGAAATGTACCAACTCACCCATTTTTGTATCAATGGTCACGCGTACGGGATATGCCGGCACGCTGCTTTGGAACGTCGTGTTCTCGCAGGAACAAAGTGCGATAAGCAAAGCGCAGAAACTACTGATTAGTCCGAAACACCGCATATATGTACTTCGTAAATGAGGGTGGAATAGGGAGGTATATAACTGGTGGTACCTTCTGTGCCATACCCTTCGGCGCTGTTGTAGTCGTTGGATTGGAACTTTGCGTAGTCATAACCCAAATATGCGGGGATATAAAACTCTATGTCACCGTTATTATGAATTTTATGGCATCCTTCCGCAAAGCCTTTGATGGTGTTGGCAAGATTGAGTGTGACCGATTTGTCGCCGCCGAATGTGGAGCCTTGGTACTCGATTACATTACCGTTAATCAGAGTTACGCGGTAGTCGCAGGTAATGGAACTGGTCAGGTTCGGTTGCGCGTCCTGGGGCGTGGGGTCTGCTATAATCTTGTATAGCAGGCCGCTGGATGATTTCTGAACACCGTTTTCCTTTGCTTTCTGTTCTAACCACATCTCGTTCTGCACTTTCCAGTCTGCCCAGTTATTCTGTTTGCATGCGGTGAAGAAAAAAGGACAAAGTGCGATAAGCGCAATAACTATCAACTTTCGTCTTTCGTCTTTCGACTTTCGACTTTCAACTTTCAACTTTATTTTGCTATCCATAATTCGGGATTTAGAATGTCTCTGTCTTTGTATATCTGGAAATATAATTCTGTTTTCTGGTCTTGCTCAGGGTCGGTGAAAATGGTTCCGATGGCCTGTTTGGGTTCTACCTTGTCACCCTGCTTTACCATCAGTTTGATGAGGTTCGAATAGACGGTCCGGTAGTTTCCGTGCTGTATAATGACGGCGTATGTGTTGGCAATCATGAAACAACTGGTCACTTCGCCTTTATACACCGAGCGGGCTTTGGCTCCGGCGACGGTCTGCAGATAAATTCCTTTGTTGTCAATCGTCACTTGTGAATAGACGGGGTGTTGCTGCTTCCCGAAATGTCCGCTAATCATTCCTTTCTCTACGGGCCAGGGGAGCCGGCCTTTGTTGGCTTCAAAACCGCCGGCCAATAGTTTCTGCTCTTTGGTAAGTGTGGTCTTGGAGGCTTTTTCTGTCTGCTTGCGGACCATCTCGTCAATCTTCTTGTTAAGCGCGGCTACTTTCTTCTGTTTCTGTTGTAACTGCTTGCTCAGATCTTTCTCTTTTGACTTTAACTGATTAAGCATGTTCTGCTGCTTGCGCTCATCGCGTTTGAGGTTCTCCTGTTCGCGTTTGCGACTGCTCAGGGCTGTCTCTTTGTCGCTTTTGTTGGCGCGCAGCAGCTCGTTCTGGGTGTCTATTTCCGCCTGCGTGTTCTCTATACGCCGGACCTGTTCCTGACGGAAACGGGCAAACTCCTGCAAATAACGCGCACGACGGGCTAATTGTTGGAAGTTGTCACTGCTCAGCAAAAAGAGTAACGGAGACTGTTGAACCCGCGCATAGTGACTCTTGCGAACCATCTCTGCGTAGTCGTCCTTATAACGCTCCAAAACAATCTGTAACGAGTCACGCGTTGCGCCTAATTGCTTCATCTCGCGGTTCAGGGCGACAATCTCGTTGTCCAGCGTGTGAATCAACTGTTTTTGGTTCTTGATGTTTTTGTTGATTAACTGTAACTTGTTCAGTGTCGCGGTCTCGTCTTTCTTGGTCTGTTTGAGCATTTTGTTGGTCTGCTCAATCTCATCCTGCAGTTTCCTCTGTTTCTTTTGCAGGTCTTTCACACTCTCTGCGGAAAGAACCGGCACAAGAAACATTGTGCAAAGTGCGAATACTATGTATCTCTTTCTGTTCATTGTTTAGCATTACAGCCATCGGCTGATATCCACTTGGCTGTATTTATCTAATCGTTGGTGCATGGCGCGTACAGGGACGTCCGTTTTGCGCGGCATGTAATCAATTATCACCTCTAATCTTTCTCCATTGAAAGTGTACAGCATACGTGCCCGTTCATTGCCCGTCGGCAGTTCGGCGGAGCAAATTTGTTGCAGGATGTCCCAATTGAGGCTTGGTGTGAGGTGGTTATTCAGTTCGGCGTAAGTCGTTAGTGCGTAGCGACCGTGGATCTTGTCTATGCCGATAAGTTGGGTAGGCGTGGCTTCGATACGCAGCATCTCCATCCCGAACATCGGCATGACGCTGATAACGAGTAGCGAGTCACGCACGGTCTGCATCGTCACTGCCGCTGACTGCCTGTCATTCTCCGTGATAATCGTCGCACGTACCCCTTGTATGAGACAGGTATGCCAGGATGGCACTTCGGATACCGGCTCATCTGCCACTACCGTAACGGCTTTTTTCTTGGTCCCGCAGCCCGTCAATACAAGCAGCAAAACGCAGCAGATATATCCTATGATTTTATTTGATGGCATTCAAGTGACTGGTTATTTCGGTTCGTGATGCGTCGGTCGCGACTTGCAACGCTTTGTGGAGATAGAACTTAGCCAGTTCGTCTTGTCCCTGTAAATGTAGAATCCAACCGTACGTATCCAGATAAACGGGGTTGTCCGGCTGTTCGCGAATTGTCATGGCGCTCATTCGTTCTGCCTCTTTGATATCTCCGCCGTGCGTTGCTAAATGGTAGGCATAATTATTGAGCACCATCAGGTTGTACGGGTCAAGGTGAAGCACTTTTTCATACATTGCGTACAATTCCGATTGCTTGACGCCGATATACTCCATCAGTTCGAGCCGGAAAAGGAGAAAACGCAGGTCTGTAGGGTCAAGTTCCAGATACTTGTCGATGGCTGCGATGGCTTTCTTTGGTTTGCCGCTTGCCGCGTAGATTCGGTAACGGGTAATAGCACTGAATGCATCGTAACCTTTCTGGTTGTCTATCTCGTCTTGTATCTTCAAAGCCTTCTTCCATTGCTGCTCGTTGATATACAGGCGTTTGAGTTGTTCCAATAAGTCTTCATCTACAGTGGTCTTCCGGCTTTCGACTTTCGACTTTCTACTTTTCGACTTTCGACTTTTGTCTTTCGCCTTATAACTATCGTACGCCTTTTCCATGACGCGCAGTGCTTCCAGCGTGCCGGACTCGTTCTTTAGTTCCAGCAACGCCATGCTGTATTTGTACCACTGGTCACGGGGAGCGGCGTCAAACGCTTCTTTGAATGCACCCAAAGCACGCTCTTTCTGCCCCAATGCTTGGTAGATAGTGCCGATAAACGAGAGGGTGGTGCCGTCGTCGGGTTTGATCCAACGGCAGAACTCGAGTAATGCCAATCCGTCGGCGTAACGTTCTTCGGTTATCGCTTTATGTGCTGAGTACCAATAATAAGCAAATTGTTGTTCTTGCTCAACGGTTAACGCCTGTTTGGACGGTTGAGTCTTAACTTTCGCGCCAACAGGCATAGCTAACAGCACTCCGAGTACTATGTATGCTAAAATTCTCAATTCTCAATTCTCAATTCTCAATTCTCAATCACCTCTCACTTCCTCCCCGAGTGTCCGAACCCTCCTGCGCCACGCTCCGTGTCGCTCAGTTCGTTCACTTCTATCACTTCCGGCGTCTCGTGCCGGGCGATAACCATTTGGCAAATCCGCTCGCCGGGCTCAATCGTCTGTGCCTCGCCGCTGAGGTTGATCAGGATAACGCCCACTTCTCCGCGGTAGTCGGCGTCAATTGTGCCCGGTGTGTTAAGAACCGTCAATCCGCGTTTGAGTGCTAAACCGCTACGTGGGCGTATCTGGGCTTCATAACCCGCCGGTAACTCAATGAACAGACCCGTTGGAATCAAGCGGCGTTCCATCGGCTGTAAGGTTACAGGCTCTGTAATGTTGCAGCGTATATCCATTCCTGCCGCTTGTTCGCTTTCGTAGCGTGGCAGCGGATTATTACTCTTGTTGATAATTTTTAATTTCATATGACATTGTTTTATTCCTTCCCTGTAGGGGTGAAGGGCTTTGCCCGATCGGACTGCCGGTGGCCGTCCGTAGAACATTGTTAGGGGTAGGCTTCTTTAAAAACGTTTCTCAACGAGCACTCTCAGTCCGTCTTCAATAATCTTGATGTGTATATCTTTCTCTATTTCTACGGGATCTCCGTCTATGTGGAACGGAGCCGCACTCTCGCGTACCAACGTCACTTCCCGGGCACGCAGTGTGTCCATAAAATGACTGTCGTCTATACTGCCGGTAAAAAGCCGTAAGGCAAGGCTTGCACTGCCTAAAATAGCATGGCTTGACATCAGCATAATATCCATCTTGCCGTCTTGTACACTCGCTTTCGGTGCAATAAGCGCGTCGTTACCCCATTGGTTGGCGTTGGCGAATGTGATGAGGAATGCTTTGTGCGTCACGTCCAGCCCGTCGCCGACGAGATGGTAGGTCTGCGGTTGGTAGGTAAAAGCTTCTTTGAGTACGTTCTGGACATATGTCATAAAGCCGCGTTTGCTGCTACCCGCGAAGTTATCTGCCACCAGCGCGTCAAAACCCGTGCCACATGTACTGACGAACATACGGCCGTTCGCCGTGCCGTAGTCCACGCTTATGGGCTCGGAGTGATTGATCATTTCAATCGCTTTAATAGGTCGGATGGGAATATTCAGGTGACGTGCAAACCCGTTTCCGCTGCCCATCGGGATGATCCCTAATGCTGTCTGTGTGTCGCGCAGACCGCATGCCACTTCGTTCACCGTGCCGTCCCCACCTACAGCTACAACGGCATCGAAACCCATACGGGCGAACTGGTGGGATAACTCCGTCGCATGCGCCGGACGTTCGGTGAATACGATATTCGGTAACCATTGCGCAGCGTCAAGGGTCTGCATAATCAGTTTCGGTAACTTGCGCTTGGCATTCTGTGTCTCTTTCCCTCCTGATATGGGGTTGATGATAAAAGCTATGTTCTTCATATTTTATTGTATACGTGTGCCGATTACATCGAAGAGTGTTTTGCCGCGACGGATATACAACCGTCCGTCAATCAGCATTTTCTGCCTTTCGATTGTCTGTTCTTCTATTTCGTCTATGCCAAACGGATTGTTCTCCGCAGGGTAGATATAAATCTCCACATTGCCGGTCACTTCTTCAATCGTGAATACGCCGTCGGCATAAATGAACCCGGTTCCGTATTCAAGAGCATTGCCGCCCATCTCCACCTCCCAGCATATCGCGCTGTCTAAACGGTAACCGTCTGCCGCAATGATACTCAGTTCCAGTCTGCCGTTTTTTACTATCATACCTTCTTCAGCGCTGAGCGTGCATACTTCGGGGTCTTGCAGGATGGCAAAGGTGTAACGGTTCTGTGTGCCGAACGCTGTGAGCGTCAATACCACCGAGTCTTTGCCGTCAATCGCTGTGCCGAGGATGGTCAGCGTGTCGGATGTACCGTTGAACGAGTAGTCGCTCTCCTCCAAGGTGTCCTTGCCCAACACCACAACAACGCTGTCGTAATCGTAAGTCTTGTCATGTGGGATAATGACAATGCGGAAGTCCTCGCCGTTAGTCGCCGTAGGTGTCCCAGGGAGGAGTGTGTAACCTGTACCGCCGTTGAGCAGATTATGCCCGTCGTAGCCGCCGTTGTAACGGAACTGGATGATGCCGTCTCCTTCTTTGATACTTGAAAGCAGGCAACCGAGGAACGGCGCATAATTGTTCACGCCTTTGCTACCCGGGAAAGTGTTGTAGTCGCATCCGCTGAGGCCTATTTTCCCTTCGGAAGCAGAGACAACGGTGCAACGTGGTTCTCCGGCGGTGTTGTTGGGCGCGTTCATGGTCCATGTCTCCTCGTCATACTGTACTTGCCATACCAGCATGCCGTGCCCCGGAAGGTAGGCATCCCATCCTTCCTGCTGACGGTTCTCTATGTAATAGATAGTGTTCGTGTCGGTGTAGTTCTGCAGCTCCTTGCCGCCCGTAATCTGGTACGCGTCAGCGTAACCGGTTGTCAGTACGACGTTGATCACCGAGTCTTTGCCCAGCAGTTCAGGCGTCGCCCAACCCATGAAATACTTGTCATAAATGCTGTAATTGGGTGGGGTCTTGCCGCCGTTGTTATAACTGCCGCCATCCATTAGCGACCAGTTGTTGGGCGTCACTCCGTTGGCGTAATTGTCTCCGTAATCGGTATCGTAGTAATCCGGCAAACCGAGTACGTGGCTGAACTCATGGCATAGGGTGCCGATACCCGAACGGTTTCCCGAACCATTCAACTCGCCGGAACATACATACGAATCGATAATCTTACCGTCTAACTCAGGCAGGTTGTAACGCAGGATGTTGCCCTCATCATAAGCGTAATAAGTGCTGTTGTCGTGTATCAGACCGTAGTAGAGCGCAGCGGTTAATTCCCAGTTGTGCGGCCATATGGTCCAGCTCTCACCACCATCTGCCTGTCCTTTGCCGGCGTAGAACAGATAGACGATATCTACTTCGCCGTTATTGTCCGAATCGTACCGGCTGAAATCGCAGCCAGCCTCATCAGCCGCTAACACGGCGTCAATCACGAACTCCGCGATATACAAGTCATTATCATCCTTTTTCGCCCCTTGTTCACCGTAGTATATCTCGTTGTGCGGCAATTTGATCGGACCGAATACATCAAACGTCGGTGCATACTGACCGTTGGATTGTGCTTTGAAATAATCGACCGCCGAACCTGTTGCACCGTCGTAGTCATATCCCTCTTTGTTCAGCATGTCGTTGAAAGCCGCCTTGTCGTTACCCGTCTGGAACTGTACATCCTCAAACTCAACGAGGATGACCAATCCCCTCGGCGCAAAGTTACGCTCGCCGATGGCCTTGCGCATGTCGCGGCGATGGAGAACCGATGCTTGCCGCATAGCGCGTATCTGGAGAGCGTTAGGACGGTCTTCTTCCGTTACGATAAATCGGCCATCAGGCTGCTCAACGGCTATCTTGCCCTCCGCTGTCTCCCAATGGTGGTAGAACTCGTCACCTACTTGGCGCAATTCAATCGTACTGCCGTCGGTCAACTCTTTCGTCTGCCAGCCCGGGTAGGCAGGTACTGCATACAGAATCGTGTTCAGCAAACAGCCAATAACTAATATCGTAATCTTTTTCATAATTCTCATTTGTCTCCGTTCCCTTGCCTTGGTGGCTTTTTAAATCGCGTGCAAAGATACTACTTTTTTTTGATATACGCAAGGTTTTAGCCGAAAAAAAAGCGATACAGTCAGATTCAGCCATTCGTCCGCCGTTCTAAACCCGAGGACGACATCAACAGCCCTATGTCTTTTCCTTGTCGGGAGAGAGGCGGGGGAATCAGTTTGGTTATCTTGGCTCCGAGATTACTCACTTCCACTTTCAATCCGCCACAACTCTTAATAGTGTAAAAATGAACAGGCTTCATTTGCACAATTATTTATGTTTTTGGGCGCAAATATACAAAAAAAATCAGACATGCACAAACAAATAAGACAAAAATACAATTTTTATGTTATATAACATAAAAAAAATGTTGCGTATATCGTATAAAAGTAGTAACTTTGCAGCGAAAATAAGAATAGTGCAAGTATTAACCATAAAATCTTATAGGCTATGAGACTGGAAATTGTACTTTATTCGCTTCTTTTCGTCCTCATTGGACTGATGTTGGTTTCTTTCTTTTTAGTGTGGCACTGGTTCGATGCGCGCGAGCGCTTGAAGGTGGTGCGTGAGGTAACGCGCGAGCAGACGATGTTTGCTATCCGCCATGCGCATAACAAATGTCGTATTCTGCTTTATATCAGCCTTTTGCTGGCGATTGCATATGTGCCGATACCATTCTCTCTTGGCGATTATTTCAGTACGTTGGCGTATCCGGCAGTTGTCATTTTGACGGACTTGTTGATGCTGATTTCTTTGCGCGTGAATGCGCAAAAGTATATCGCGAGCATCAATGAATTCGTAAATGAGAATGAGGAACATGTCCGCGAAGCTGCCATCGCCCGCGAGCAAGTCCGCGAACAATGGCGTAAAGAGGCCCCGATATTGAATCCGCAGGCTCAGGCAGTTATTCAAGAGGCATTAGGCGACACGTATGAGACATGGTTCAAGCATGACATACTCGTCGGGCGGAATATATTAGCCAATCCGGAGAACGGCATGCTGTATGCACAAGGAGTTGTCATCCCTCTCGCAGATATAATGGAAGTGCGGCGCGGTCGAAAGGACCTCAAACTGGTAACATGCAATAGTATGCACCCGTTTATTACGCTAGATTTCGGTATTCTGCCGATCAACCCTGAAACGGGAAATACCTATCAGGACGAGATAGCCGCCAAGTTAGCGAACCTGCATCAATAACTCTCTTCCGGAGCGGGGAAAGTGCTGTTTTTAACCGTCCGTACGTATTCTCCAACGGCTTCTTTGATTGGTTCTGCCAGATAGGCGAAGTGCCGTAGGAATTTAGGTTTGAACCCTTGGTTGAGTCCTAACATGTCGTGCAGAACGAGTACCTGTCCGTCACATCCGGAGCCTGCGCCGATACCGATAACAGGGCAGCTTACCGTTTTCGTCACTTTCTCCGCTAAGTCGGCAGGTATTTTTTCCAACACAATGCTGAAACAACCGGCTTCATCCAACAATCGGGCATCATGGATCAGTTTCTCCGCCTCTTCGTTTTCTTTGGCGCGCAGCCCGTATCCGCCGAACTGGTTGACGCTTTGTGGAGTAAGGCCCAAGTGACCCATTACCGGAACACCTGCTTGAATCATATGGCGGATTGCCGGCAGTATTTCTTCTCCCCCTTCCAATTTCACGGCATCGCATCCACTCTCTTTGAGAATCTTAATGGCGTTACGCACGGCCTCTTCTTCGCTAACCTGATAACTGCCGAAAGGCATGTCGCAAACAACGAGTGCATGCTGTGCCGCTCGCCTAACACCCTTGGTAAGAAAAATCATCTCATCCACGGTGATGGGTAGCGTGTATTGGTTTCCGCATACTACATTGCTTGCGCTGTCCCCGACAAGAATCATGTCAATACCAGCCTCGTCAACAAGGCGGGCAAGGGTGAAATCATAACTGGTTAACATGGCGATTTTCTCGCCGGAAGCCTTCATCTGACGCAATTTGGCTGTCGTCATCCGGCTATTTTGTACATGAACTGACATATATAATAAATAATTTAACAAATTACAATTATCAATTACCGTCTTTTAAGTATAATCCATATAATGACCGGTGCTCCGAACAGTGCGCTGGCGGTAGAGACAGGTAGCGGGTAGATGAAAAGCGAGCACAACGCATCGCATATTAACAGGAGACATGCGCCAATCAGTGCGCACGCAGGGATTGTAACCCTATGGTTGGATGTATGAAAAATACCTCTTGCAATATGCGGAACAGCCACACCGATAAAGGCAATCGGTCCGCAGAAAGCCGTCACTCCACCCGCCAGCAATCCGGTAGCCAGCACGATGAACAGTCGTGTCCGCATTACATTGATGCCTAATCCGCGGGCGTAGTCTTCGCCCAACAACAATCCATTGAGCGGTTTCATTGCCAGGAGGACGAATACCGCCCCCATCAGCAAGACAGGTATCAATAACTGCATATCATTCCAACCAACGCTGCTTAGCGAACCTAATGTCCAGACAATAAATAATTTTAGGGCATCGGGATTGGCGAAGTTCTGCAGCAGACTGACTAAAGCACCAGCTATCGAACCAAACATCATACCGACAATGAGCAAACTCACATTGCTCGTCACCCGCTTGCTTACAGCCATTACTAACATCAAAACAAGCGAAGCACCGATACAAGCAGCGACAGGTAGCATGAACTGAAAACCGAGAGCGGAAACAGGCAAGATAAGCATCGTGCTGCACATAGTGAGAAAAGCGACACCCAGACTGGCCCCCGAAGAAACGCCTAAAGTATATGGACCCGCTAAAGGATTGCGGAACAATGTTTGCATGATAAGTCCTGAAACGGATAAGGCAGCTCCTGCAAGTATGGCGGTCAGCGCTTTCGGCAAACGGATGTCATGGAGAATATTCTGCTCCATAAGCGACAGATTGCCTAATGGCCATAACCACATACTGCCGCTGCATACATCCAAACAAAAAAGCACCGCCAGCAGGGCGCATAATACTATGAAAAATAGCGTGTTTCGCTTCATCGTTCTTCAAATCGAGTGCAAAAGTACTGCTTATTTTTGAAATACGCAAGAAAATGATGAAAAAACATGAAAAATGATACTTTTTTATATTTTAAGAACTTTTTGTACGGGGAATTTTTCTCCTATCAAAAAATCCAATAGATTGCCAGTTTCTGCCAAAATGGCAGTTAATTGTGATTGGCACGGGATTTGTGAAATAAAGATTGGCCATGCTGAAAAACAAGATAAGAAATCCAAAACAAAAATTATCTCCCGATAACGGCTCGATAACGGCTCGATAACGACTCGATAACGACTCGATATGCCCCCGATATAAATTCGATTGCA
The DNA here is from genome assembly GCA_021152555.1 of Bacteroidia bacterium. Classification (GTDB taxonomy): domain Bacteria; phylum Bacteroidota; class Bacteroidia; order Bacteroidales; family Paludibacteraceae; genus Colicola. Next base: position 13,637 of record JAGKVE010000017.1, read on the forward strand.
AACAATGAAATTTCTAAAACATTATATATATGAGTAAAGGTAATATTGGAGTGACAAGTGATAATATATTCCCTGTCATCAAAAAATTTTTGTATTCCGACCACGAGATTTTTTTGCGTGAGTTAATCAGTAACGCCGTCGATGCGACACAGAAACTGAAGACGCTCTCATCTGTAGGCGAAGTGAAAGGCGATCTCGGCGATACACGTGTACGCGCGATTATAGACAAAAAGAAAAAGACGCTGACAGTAAGCGACCACGGAATAGGCATGACCGCCGAAGAAGTGGATAAATATATCAATCAAATCGCTTTCTCGGGCGCAGAGGAGTTTGTCAACAAATACAAAGACAAGACAGAGGCTATCATCGGTCACTTCGGGTTAGGTTTCTATTCCGCTTTCATGGTAAGCAAGAAAGTGGAGATTTTCTCACTGAGTTACCGTGAAGACGCGAAAGCCGTTCACTGGAGCTGCTCGGGTGATCCGGAATATACGATGGAAGAAACCATCAAATCGGAACGCGGTACAGATGTTGTACTACATATTGACGACGAGTTCAGCCAGTATCTGGAAGACGCCACCATCGAGGGACTGCTCAAGAAATACTGCAAGTTCCTGCCGGTAGAGATAGCATTCGGCAAGAAAAAAGAATGGAAAGACGGCAAAGAGGTAGAGTTGGACGAAGAGAATATCATTAATGATGTTAATCCCGCCTGGACGCGCAAGCCGAGCGAGTTGAAAGACGAAGATTACGACAAGTTCTATCACGAACTCTATCCGACACAGATGGACGAGCCGTTGTTCCATATTCACCTCAATGTGGATTATCCGTTCAACCTGACGGGTATTCTGTACTTCCCGAAGATTAAGAGCAACCTGGATGTCCACCGGAACAAAATACAGTTGTACTGCAACCAAGTGTATGTGACGGACGAAGTGGAAAACATCGTACCAGAGTACCTGACGCTGCTTCACGGCGTGATAGACAGTCCGGATATTCCGCTGAACGTGAGCCGTAGTTACCTTCAGAGCGACAATAACGTGAAGAAAATAAGCGGATACATCACGAAGAAGGTGGCTGACAAGTTGGCAGAGTTATACAAAGCTGACAAGGACGCGTTCGCCAAGAAATGGGATGATATCAAGATGTTTATCCAGTTCGGCATGCTGACAGACGAGAAATTCTACGAGAAAGCGAAAGATTTTGCATTGCTGAAGAACCTCGACAGCAAGTACGCGACACTGGACGAATATAAAGAACAGGTAAAGGCTGCGCAGACAGATAAAGACGGCAATTTAGTACTCCTTTACACGAATGACGCTGATGCACACTACACATATATCGAGCGTGCGAAGGCGAAAGGCTATGACGTGTTGCTGATGGACGGCGAATTAGACGTTCATTGCATGAGCCAGGCGGAGCAGAAAGACCTCTCCCCGACCCTCTCCCAAGGAGAGGGGGAACAAAGCGGGCATCTGCGGTTTGTGCGGATTGACAGCGACACGATTGAGAACCTGATCAAGAAGGAAGACCAGGCGAAAGATGAATATTCGGACGAACAGAAAGAAGGCCTGCGAAAAGCATTCGAAGCTTTCATCCCGAAAGCGGAGAAACTGAATTACTATGTTTCCTGCGAGGCTGCGGCTTCCGATGCACTACCTGTGTTCCTGACACAGAACGAGTTTATGCGCCGAATGAAGGAGATGAGTGCTCACCAGCAGGGCATGTCATTCTACGGTCAGATGCCGGACAGTTACAATCTTGTACTCAATACCGCGCACCCTCTGATCCAAGAGTTGGTGGGCAAGATGACGAGCGAAGAAGTACAGGAAGAAGTAGAAAAGAAGGCAGAGAAAGAAGGTGACGCGCCAACAAAAGAGACCGTCACGAAGACGGTCTATACCTTGTCCGGCGAGGATGAGCGTTTGAAACAACTCATCGACATAGCCCTTCTGGCTTCCGGTCAACTCAAAGGCGAAGCGTTGGCTAAATTTGTCAACCGCAGCGTAGAGTTGCTATAAGGCAGCGCACTTACGTGCCAAGTATTTAGCCTCGTCTGCATTGAGCAGCGGGGCTATTTCCTTATAAACGCTCGCGTGATAGGCATTGAGCCACGCAATCTCTTTGTCCGTCATGAGACTCCGTTCGATGAGCGAAGTGTCGTAGAAACAGAGAGTCAGTGTCTCAAAGGTGAGCCATTCGTCCTCGGTTGTAGCCGTCTTTGTTTTCTCCGCCGGTATGACGGTAATCAGGTTCTCCGTTCGGATACCCCATTCGCCGGTACGATAGATACCCGGTTCGTCAGAAACGATATGTCCTATCTCCAACGCCGTAGGGTTATTGTCCGTCCGAACGTTTTGTGGGCCTTCGTGGCATCCTAAAAAATGTCCGACGCCATGCCCTGTCCCATGCCCGAATGTGATACCGGCTTCCCACATGTATTGCTTGGCGAGTGCATCCAACTGGTTACCCCGCGTACCTCGTGGGAAGCGTGCTGTTCCCAGAGCGATATGTCCTTTGAGGACGTATGTGTAGTCGAGTTTTGCCTGCTGCGGGATGTCACCACCCAGCCAAATGGTGCGGGTGATATCGGTCGTTCCGTCGAGGTATTGGCCTCCGGAATCGAGCAGTAACATACCGGATGGCTGAACGGTAGCGCAGTTGTCTTTGGTGGCCGCATAATGCACGATAGCGCCGTTGCCCCGATAGCCGGCGATGGTGCCGAAAGACTCTTCGACAAAATTCTCTCCGCGTGCTCTGAATGAATGCAGTTTCTCCATCAGGTCCCACTCTGTTATTTGAGAATTATTAAACGCTTCCTCTTCCAACCACTTGAAGAAACGCGTGAGAGCAGCACCGTCCTGACGCATAGCAATGCGCTCACCCTCCAACTCTACAGAGTTCTTTTTTGCCTTGTCAATAAGGATTGGGGACTTGAGATTGATTTTTTTACAAGAATCGGGTATCGCTTCAAAGAGCGCTTCATTGACGCGCATCCCATCATAGAAGACAGTACCTCTGAGTCCTGCAATATATTCAAATACAGCCTCGTATGGCTTGATGTCAATATTATTGAAGTCCAAGTAGTTCTGCGCAGAAGAATCAATTTTGGCAGGATCCACAAACAAAGTACATTTGTCAGGTTGCAGCACGGCGTAACTGATTACAACCGGATTATACTCTACATCGTTTCCACGGATATTGAGCAGCCAAGCAATCTCATCCAATGCGCTGATAATCATAGCCCCTGAGCATTCTCCCTTCGAAGATGTTTTAAAGAGGATGTTACGCATTCTCGCCAGTTTGCTCTCTACGGTCTCACCAGCGAAATCTGCTGGGTATGGGTATAATTTATCCTGTGGGATGGCCGGACGGCTTTCCGTCCATAACGGCTTAATCAAATCAATGGAGTGGAGTTGCACTTTCTCTTTCCATTCTGCAAAGTCATTAACGCTGAACATTTCAGGATTGACACCTATTGTACCATACACATTCTCAGCCAACCACTCGATAACCGACGGACAGTCAATATCGCTTTCGCGCATTAACTCTATAGTGCTGTCTCTCAGTTCGATACCGGCTTGCAGATAGTACCGGCTGTCTGTCCATAGAAAGGCTTTGTCAAGCGTTACAACGACCGTTCCGCTTTCTCCGTTAAAACCACTCAACCACTGCATCTCACACCAGTGTGATGCCATGTATTCACTTGCGTGTGGGTCATTACCCGGCACAACATATGCCTCCAATCCCGCATTGCGCATCATGCCGCGCAATGCGGTAATTCGTTCTATTACATTCATGAAATTTCTGTTTTTAGACCGCAAAGGTACTGCTTTTTTTTCAAATACGCAAGAAAACGGGTATTTTTGTCGAAATATTTGCACATATGCAAAAAAAACAGTAATTTTGCAGCCCCAAAAGAATACAATACATGAAAATAGTTATCATAGGCGCAGGAAACGTAGGTACCAATCTTCATCACGCGTTTGAACTGAAAGGCATCAATGCCGAATTGGTGCATGCGCGTCCTTTGCTAGACGTTGAGGATCCTATAGGCGGTGTTCTGCCGCAAGCAGATGTGTATATTTATACGGTAATAGATGATGCATTGGCAGAAGTGGCGCAGCATGTAAATGCGCCTAAGTCACTCCATTTACACACATCGGGAACAATTCCTGTGAGCATATTCGGAGAGGATAAGCCCCATGCCGGCGTGATATATTTCCTGCAGAGTTTCAGTAAAGCGTCTCTTATTGATGATTGGAGCGGTATTCCGTGCTTTGTCGATGGTCGGAACATAGATGATATAGCCGCTATTTATTCGTTGGCACAGACACTAACCAGCCGTATATATGAGGCTAACCAACATGACCGTGAGCGTCTACACATTGCCGGTGTTTTTGCTAATAACTACACTAATCTAATGTATCGCATGGCAGCAGAAGTGCTCAAAGATACACAAATTCCGTTCGAAGCCCTGCTGCCTCTTATAGACCAAACGGCAACCAAAGTACACACCTTGACACCCAAAGCAGCACAGACAGGTCCTGCTGCGCGAGGGGATGGCGAAGTGGTTATGCATCATGCAGAGTTGCTTGGAAATGTGTCGAAAGGGGAGTTCTTTCCGTCAGATATGCAATTCCTGTATCTGAATATGGCGCGTATGATTCAGGATTCGAACCGTCCGGAAACTGAACGGCAATCTATTGATGATATATTGAGTCGAGCGCTCGAAGCGTCAATCGAGACAACGCAAAATCATCTAATTCCTTCCACGCGACGCAGAAGGCGCCGCTGATGACAGGAAATTCGCTGACTCTATGAATAAAAAAACGTGCGTGTATGCGCTGGTGCGATAATACATGCGTGAAAGTGCATATCGGTTTCGCATGTTGAGACGCGCTACGCGGCCGCGTAACCACAGGGTCTTCCGACAGTTCTTCGCAAGGAAACTCATATAGGTGATACCATATGTCATGCGGATCTTCTCGTTTGCAAAGCAATGTAGTTATTTCATCTGTCGAGTTTAGCGCATTTCCCCCTTGTGTTTTTATATAGATATGGTAGTCAAACCATCTGTTCCGCAGTGCGGGGCGCGGTTTGCGGAGAGGCAGTAAGGCCGCTGTGCCATGTGCGAACGCGATGCAATGTGCTTGTAGAGGGCATGACGAGCAGTTGTCTCCTAGCGTTGGTGTGCAATAAAGTGCACCGAACTCCATAATGGAGGAATTGAATAGTCTCGGATTGTCAGTGTCAAGAAGTTGTTCTATGTGTCTGTGAAACAGTTTCTTGCCGGCAGTGGTGTCAAAAGCCTCGTCTATATCCATGAGTCTTGCAACTACGCGATATACATTGCCGTCCATGGCGGGGAAGGGCTGATTATAAGCAAAAGACGCGATAGCGCCGGCAGTATAATCGCCTACGCCCGGCAAAGAGCGGATGTCTTCAAAGCGAGTAGGGAAAGGCGCCCAGCCACGCGCAACAATCATCTGTGCAGCCTTGTGCATATTACGCGCCCTGCTGTAATAACCTAGTCCCTGCCATTCACGCAATACTGCCGCCTCGTCAGCCGCTGCTAAGTCTTCTACTTTCGGCCAGCGTGCAATAAACCGCAAGTAATAATCCATACCCTGCGCAACGCGTGTCTGCTGCAAGATAATTTCACTCAGCCATATGGCGTATGCGTCTTCTGTTTCCCTCCATGGAAGGACGCGACGGTTACTTTCGTACCATTTGTATAAACGGCTATATACTAACGAGTTGGACATCTAAAAGCGCTCTTTTTTGACGTGAAATATTCAAATCGAGCACAAAATTACAAAAAAAAACACAAATTTGCAATTTTTTTTAAGAAAAACTTTTGTATTTCAATAATTTATAGTATCTTTGCACGATTTTTCGCATTCATAAACAAAAAAAATATAAATATGACAAAAGCAGATCTCATTAATGAAATCGCAATCTCTACGGGTTATGACAAAAAAACCATCAGTGTGATTGTGGAGGAGTTCATGAAGGGTGTACGCAAGAACGTAGCCAAAGGTGAACCTGTTTATCTGCGCGGTTTTGGTAGTTTCGTAACCAAAACACGTGCAGCCAAGGTAGCTCGAAACATCAGCAAGAACACTACTGTTGTAGTTCCTGAGCACAAAATCGCATACTTCAAGGCAGCCGCCGAGTTTGCCGCAGAAGTACGCTAATCAAGAGAAAACAAAATTAATTAACATTTTAAACATCAACTAATTATGCCAAACGGAAAGAAGCATAAGAGACATAAGATGTCCACACACAAGCGTAAAAAACGCCTACGTAAGAATCGTCATAAGCATAAGTAATTGACGATTAAGTAACTATTTTTAAATCCCTATCAAGTATGAAAAGCGAATTGATTGTGGACGTACAGCCGCAAGAGATCGCTATAGCGCTGACAGAGGATGACCGCTTACAGGAAGTGGCGCGCGAAAAGCGTAACCAAGATAATTTCGCGGTAGGAAATATCTACTATGGGCGTGTCAAAAAAGTGATGCCGGCGTTGAATGCAGTCTTTGTGGACGTAGGTCACGAAAAAGAAGCTTTTCTGCATTATTTGGATTTAGGTTCTCAATTTCGTACGCTGCAAACGTATGTAACCAAGGCCGTTTCGGATAGACGTCGTGTTCCTTCTCTGGTAAGGACACCTCGTCAACCCGAAGTGGGAAAAGAAGGACAGATAGCGGATGTGCTAAAGGTTGGAGATACGCTATTAGTACAGGTATCCAAAGAACCGATTAACACGAAAGGTCCGCGTTTGACGGCTGAACTTTCAATAGCAGGCCGTAACATTGTCCTAATCCCTTTTTCAGACGGCGTAATGGTCAGCCAGAAGATTAAACGCGAGTCAGAACGCCAACGTCTTAAACAACTGATGCTCTCAATTAAGCCGCAAGGCTTCGGCATTATAGTTCGGACTGTAGCGGAAGACAAGCGTGTGGCGGAGTTAGATAACGAGTTGCGCCTGCTTGTGGAGCGCTGGCAGCAGACAGTGAAAAGTCTTCAGCAGCGTGAGCCGGTGAGCCTTGTGAGTGAGGAAATGGGACGGACAATCGGAATAATCCGTGATTTGTTGAGCCCTGATTTCACTTCTATTCAGATAAACGACCGCGGCATCTATGATGAAGTCCGGAATTATCTGCAACTCATTGCTCCGGAGAGTACAAAAATTGTCAAGTTTTATCAAGGCGAACAGCCTATTTTTGATCACTTTGACATTACCCGTCAGATGAAGACGGGACTCGGCAGAACAGTCGGTTTTAAACATGGTGGGTATCTCATTATTGACAAAACCGAAGCCCTGTTCTCCATTGATGTCAATTCGGGCAGTAAAAAGATTTTTGAGGATCAGGAGCAAAACGCGTTCCAATTCAACATGCTGGCAGCAGATGAACTGATTCATCAATTACGGCTGCGCGACATAGGCGGAATAATCATAGTCGATTTTATCGATATGGATTCGAAGGATCACCAGCAGCAGTTGTATGATTATGTGCGTAAGTTAATGGAACGTGATCGCGCCAAGCATAATGTGCTGCCTTTAAGCAAGTTCGGACTCATGCAAATAACGCGCCAACGTGTGCGTCCGGCGGTAGAAATGCAGGTAGAAGAAGTCTGCCCGACCTGTATGGGCAAAGGCAAGATACAGCCTTCAATCCTTTTTACCGACCAGATTGCAGAGCAGATAGAGCATGAATATGAGCAGCACGGACGGGGATTGAAACTGCATTTACACCCATATATCTACGCATATGTGTCACGTGGATGGTGGAATTCACTCAAGAACCAATGGCGCCGCAAGTACGGCGTAACGGTAGTCGAGAATCAATCTCTCGGAATGTTAGAGACCAGATTTATTGCAGAAAAGTAAAAACAAAGCCGGCCCAATCGCCGGCTTTGTTTATTCTTAGCTCGTTCTGTTCGAACAAATTGCTCTATTCTTCTATCTCCGCTCCGGGTATATATCGTTTGAGAACGCGCGCCACGCCTGTCGTCCATGAATTGATGGAGTCATTATCCATCTGTAGTCCGCTAATCATATGTACAACCTGGTCTATCGGCATGCCATATCGCAGGACACCTGAAATCAGTTTTGCATAGTTCCAAAACTCGCGGTCGAATTTGTAACTCAAGCCTTCTACCGTTGTTTTGAATCCACGCGTGTTGACAAACTGAAAATCATAGCGGTGATGACCGTCTTCTTGGCTTACTTTGACAATCTTGCCTTTAGTTACCGATTTTGGTAGCGCAATGCCCATTTCATCGTCCGCAAGACCGGTAAAGATTTCATACGGATGGCCATCCTTGAGTCCGACAAAAGCAATCCATTTGTCTTTCTGGTTCTGGAATCTTACAACATCGCATTCCAATTCAACAGGGCGCTTTAAAGGCGCGTTAGTCTCTTGTATTTCCATAAGTAATAATTGTGATAGTTGGATTTACAAATAGCTCACAGTAATTTTAGCCGAGCAACTGGTCTCTCCGAGCGAGTTTTTCTGTTGGTACTGTACGCCGTCAGGGCTTACGAGATAGAGTGTGAGCAACTCTTCGCCGAGCATGGCCTCTTTCTGGTAGTTGATGTCCAAACGAACCTTTTGACCATAGTAATCAGGCAGATATGCGTCAACCATTGTCTGTAAGTATCGGCAACTGTTACAATGACCGTTATAGTCGATATCGGAATATACCACTTTATGCGGCACGCAGCCTGTGGGTTCTGGGATGGTAGTCATGCGCACGCGTGGCATCTCTATTACTTCGCCGTCTATGCAATTTTCAAACATCGGGTCGTCAAAGAGATTGACTATTTCGCGTTTCTCCAAGTCCAATACTGCCCAAACGGATTTACACTGTCCGATGAGTTTATTGCCCGTATAAATCCGGAAATTACGTGTGCTGAGCATGTGAGCATTGCTCTCTATCCACGTCTCAAACCGCACTCTTTCGCAATGAGTAGGCAGTTCGTACATTTCTACCGAAAGACGTGTCAGTATCCATGTTAGCCCCATAGGATGCAGTTTGGCAATACCAAAACCGAGGTCATCGGCCACTTTCCCTGCAACTTCCAACAAATAGTTCTCTAGGTTGAACAGACGCAGTTTTTTCTCTCCGTCCACCTCTTGATACTTAATTTCGTATTCGTAATTGTATTTCATCTCTAAACTTTTATCTCTAAACTCTAAACTATTTCAGCCATCTGTCCAGCCATCCGCGGAACTCTCTTTGCCAAAGAATACCGTTCTGCGGTTTAAGCACCCAATGGTTCTCGTCGGGGAAGATGAGCAGTTCCGCCGGTACTCCGCGCATCTTGGCTGCGTCATACGCCGCCATAGCCTGATTAGCCAGAATACGGTAATCTTTCTCGCCGTGGATGCAGAGGATAGGGGTGTCCCATTTATCTACAAACTTATGGGGGCTGTTGGCGAACGTGCGCTGGGCGATTTTGTTGTCTTTCTCCCAATATGCGCCGCCCATGTCCCAGTTGGCGAACCATTTTTCCTCGGTTTCCAGATACTGCATCTCTAAATTGAAGATACCGTCGTGGGCGATGAAGGCTTTGAATCGTCCGTCGTGATGTCCGGCAATCCAATAGACGCTGAAGCCGCCGAAGGATGCACCTACGCAGCCCAAGTGGTCTATGTCCACATACGGCTCTTTGCAGAACTCGTCTATAGCGGTGAAGTAATCCTTCATACACTGGCCTCCGTAGTCGCCGCTGATTTCTTCGTTCCACTCTTTGCCGAATCCGGGCAGACCGCGACGGTTCGGCGCCACGATAATATAGTCGCCGGCGCTCATCATCATAAAGTTCCAGCGGAACGACCAGAATTGGCTCACAGGGCTCTGCGGACCGCCTTCGCAATAGAGGATTGTCGGATATTTCTTCGTCGGATCGAAATGAGGCGGATAGATTATCCAAGTCAGCATGTCCTTTCCGTCCGTAGTCTTCTGCCAACGTGGTACAACGGTCGAACGCTCGATCTGGCTGTAGATATTGTCATTCTCATGGGTCAGTTGTTCCAGCGGCTGATTGTAGGTGTCGAACGGCAGCTCATAATAGATTTCCGTATGGGCGTACTGCTCATGGTCTTTGCGCAGCCATTCGCGGATGTCGAGATGGTATATCTCGTTCGCCTGGCGCATGGAGTGCCCCAGCAAATAGGCCTGATAGTCGGTCACATCCCCCAGACCCAGATCCCATTGACCGTCCGTCAATTTTGTTGTCCAGCCGTCAAGGGTGACACGGTAGAGTTGAACGGTTGCCTGCTTGCAAGCGGTGAAAACCAGCGCCGTGTCGTCCAGCCATTTGTATTCATCGACATTGGTATCCATTGTGCGGCTCAAGAATCGTTTCTCGCCGGTCTTGAGGTTCATTACTATGAGGCGGTTCTCATCGCTCTCATATCCGTCGCGCTCCATGGACTGCCATGCTATCCACTCGCCGTTGTGCGAATAAGAAGGGTTGGTGTCATAGCCGCCGTTACCCTCTGTGATATTACGTTCCTCGCGTGTACGCGTATTAAATAGGTATATGTCACTATTGGTGGAGACGGCATATTCCAGACCGGTTTTCTTGCGGCAGGTGTAGGCTATCTCCTCGTTGTTGGGATTCCATGCCAGCTGCTCCACGCCGCCGAAGGGCTTCATCGGACTCTCATATGCCGTGCCCTCAAGAATATTGAATCCCTCGCCTAACTTGGCGGATTTTATACGTTCGCCTTCGCCGTAATACTCGGTCTCCAACTTATAGACAAACGGCTGCGGAGCGGTCTCTGTCCACTCGTCCCAGTGTTTGTACATCAGGTCTTCGTGGATATGTCCCGTAGCCAGCGGCAGGTCGGGGTATTTGTCGGCGGTAGAGGGAACGGTCTTCACCTGTTTGATAAGGATGACTTGGTCTCGCATTGGCGAGAGCAGAAAGCCCTCGATATCCTCTGCGCCTTCTACCGCTACTTCCTCTTTGTCGCGGCGGATATATAGTTTTCCGCCTTTGAGATACGCGAGAGCACCGCTGTTGCCGAACCACGCCGGTTCGGAACCTACGAACTCATCGATGACTTTCATGTCCTCAAAGGGGTTGCAGATACGAATCCATGTAGTGGAGCGGTTCTCCTCCACGGAATAATAACTTATTGTGTAAGCCAGCAATCCCGTTTCGATATCGCTTTTGACGCTTCCGATGCGCCCCATTGCCCATAGCCCTTCCGGCGTCAAACGTCCGCCTTCAATCGTGATTTGGGGTTTGGTGATAGGGCCCTTCTCGGTCTCTTTCGTTCCTTCGTTTGCGCAACTTGCGCCCAGCAGAGTTATGGCTGCCATGATAATATATTGAATTTTTTTCATAGACTGATTTGTTTTCCGTCAACGGTGTATAACCCACCGTTCCGTTCGATGAACAATTGTCCGTTAAGCAGTATTTTTCGGCTTTGTTCTGCTTGTCTGGGGCTTTCTGTCAACGGTGTGCCTTGTGGCTTCGGGTAAAACCGACGAACTTGCCTATATAATACGGAGCGCAAACATCGGCGCATGTCTGGTTACCGGTAGTTTGACCGGTGCGGTTGATGGCATGACCGTTTTTTGTTGCTTCCTCGTTCCAAAAACCACGGTTGAGCCAACTCTCCAATGCAGTTCCTTTCGATTTGTTCCAGTCGGTGTCATCGCCGCGTCGTCGCTGCCTTTCTCATGATTCTCAATTCTCAATTACACGCAAGTGTATCCTCCGTCTACCGGCAGAGCCACACCGGTTACATACCGTGAAGCCTCGGCGGCAAGGAAACAAACGGCGCTGTCCAGCTCGCCTTCATTACCATAACGCTCCATCGGGATAACCGTCTTCGCATAGTTCGCGAAATACTCGCTCTCCAAAGTCTCTTTGGTCAGAGGCGTAATAAAGTAACCCGGGCAGATGGCATTGACTGTGATGCCGTATTTGCCCCATTCTGCCGCCAGCGCACGGGTCATGTTCACCACGCCTCCTTTGGCAGCGTGATATGGCGAAGCGGGTGCAATCTTATTGCCGACAAGTCCATACATTGACGCTATGTTGATGATACGGCCGTACTTGTTGGGAATCATGCTCTTTTTTGCAACAGCGCGTGCCACGCGGAACGAACCGAAGAGGTCAATCTGCATCTCGTTCTCAAACTGTGCGTCGGTGATATCCTCGGCCGGCGCAACAGCACCTGTACCTGCGTTATTGACTACAATATCAATCTTGCCGAAATATGCAACTGCTTCATCTATAGTCTTTTCGACGGTAGGTGTATCCGTAATGTCGCATTGGAGCGGCAGAACTTCTACATCGTACTCTTTCTCAATTTCGTTCTTTACTTCTACTAATTTTTCGTAGCGACGGGCAATAATGACCAGTTTGCTGCCTTGGGCGGCAAGGGCTTTCGCCATCTGCACACCCAATCCTCCCGAGCAGCCCGTCACAAGCGCAACACGACCGCTCAAATCAAATAAATGTGTATCTTTCATCTGTTTTAATCAAAAATTTGCGCAAAAGTACAAAAAATAAATGACATACGCAAATTTTTCTCAGAATTTGGCAACAATACTTGCGTATGTCAAAAAAAAATTGTACCTTTGTACCCGATTTAACGTGACATATCATGAAAAAGATATTTATAACTGTTTTTTTTGTCCTGTTATGTGCGGCAAATACATTTGCTGCAACGGTGTACACCAAGATTAATAATGTTCCTGCTGCCGGTTGGCCCGGAACTTATATTATCGTTTATGAAAAATCCGAAACAGAAGCTCTGGTATGGAATGGAGAAGAAGCGACAGGGAATAGTGTGAATGTTTCAGTTGCTGACGGGAAGATTACTTCTGAAAACTTGGCGGGCTGTCATGTGACGGTTTCACAGGAAGGGAAAAATGAATATTACCTGAAAACGAAGGATGGTTACATTGGATGTGAGGCAAAAAGTAACAATATTACTTTCTCCAATGGGGGGAAAAGCTGTACAATCGTCTCTAATGGCGGTTATACAATGTTGGAAACAAATACCAATACATGCCGTTTCCTGTATAATACAAAATCTTCAACGAATCGTTTTCGCTTTTATTATGACAAGGATAAAAAATGGACAGATTCGGAATTGCGTAATGTCTGTTTTTATGTATTAGGCGAAGTGGAGCAGGAACAGCCGAAGAACCAATTGGACTTGAATTACGCGCATGTTGAAATGTATGCTTGCGAAAGCAAGTTCCCTACGCAGAATAATCCCTACGACCAGTATTTTATGACTTTTATGTTTCTCGCGCAGGAGGAAGCAGACGACGCTGTACCTCAAATCGGACTTGAGATTCTGGCGCCAACTCAGTACTCTATAGAGGGAACGTATAAGTCGGATTACACGCCTGGAGTGAAATTCTTTATCAACTGTCAGGCGGGCGCAAAACACTCGTATTTTATCTTCCCGTCCAAGGCAGAGCAAGGATGGTCGGAAGGAGCGATTAACTTGGCGGAGATGAAAATTACCAAGGTCGGACCTTCGCAATATCCCAATGCTTATGTCTATCATATCAAACTGGTGTTCACTGATTCAAACAAAAAGATATGGACGCTCGATAAAGACATGGATGTATATGCCATGTGGATAGATTGTGACCGTTCGGGAGATACAGAGACAAATATGGATCCCGTTCCTTTTGTACTGGAGTCAGGCAATCATAATACACAGGATGATACTACGTCTGAACCATCGGACCCGTCTGAACCATCGGACCCGTCTGAACCATCCGATCCGTCCGAGCAGGGTGTTGAGAGCGCCATCGCTTCCCCGGACGTTTGCCGGAAGATATTCCGTGACGGACAACTCTATGTCTTGCGCGGAGAGAAAATGTTTACTATTCAAGGTCAGGAGATACGCTGATGACACCTACTTTTATCTTATATATCGTTCTTATTGTCGCCGTAATCATTTTCGGCTTTTGGTTTATTCAATGGTCGCAGTTCCGCAACGAGGAACGCAAACGGCAATGGGAGTTGAAACGTGAAAGTCAGAAATCCATTTCACCTATCCGGCTGCGCGCTTATGAACGTCTCGCATTGCTCATGGAGCGTACCAAACCCGAACACATGCTCATGGAGCTGCGCCGGAATGAACCTCAAGCTCTGGCGACATGGACAGTGCCGCAACTCCAGCAATATTTGTTGCAAACAATCCGTGCGGAGTTTGATCATAACCAGAGCCAGCAGGTCTATGTCAGTGAAGAAGTATGGGCGCTGATAGTCAATGCACGCGACCAGATGGCGGCATTTGTCATCGCTATAGCAGCACAACTGCCGCCTGCAGCCAATGCACAGACATACGCCACGGCGCTCTTAACGGCATATACGTCCAACGGACTTACTCCGACCGACAGAGCGTTGGGTGAACTCAAGCGCGAAGCGAAAGAACTGATGTGATGAATTGTGAACGGGAGAATAGGGACCGCTATGCGGTGGGAAAAAAGACTGAATGGCTCCGTCTGGCGGTTGTTGGTCTTTGCTCTATATTCCTTATTCAATATACGTACGCGCACAATGACAGTATTTATAACGGAACGCAAGTCAAACTGGATATTTTGATGCCTGCGATAGTGGCGGGAACGTCCAAAGGTGCCTTGCAGCACTATGAAGCAACAGTTAACGTACGCCTTGCCAAACGTTTTTACCCGACGCTTGAATTAGGCTACGCAGGAGGAAATACCTCCAAAGGAGATAGTATAACGTACGATGGTCATGGTGGGTTCTTCCGTGTGGGGGCGGACATCAATCCGCTCAAAAAGCACCCTGAGAGTCCGCATGCAATGCTCATCGGCGTGCGATTAGGAACAGCGGTGCAGCAGTCCGGACATACCTTTTCCGGCGGAGATGTTCAGAAAAGAGATGTGACAGGTGATTGTTGGGGAGAGATTGTCGCAGGCTGCCAGGTGGAGATTGCTCAAGTGCGGAATACCGCGTTTTATATGGGTTGGATGGGGCGTTTTAAGTTCCTATTTACCCGCGACAAAGTCGGTGCTACAGCAGCAGATATGAAGGCAATCTATATTCCGGGATATGGCGTCCGGGATAATATAGGCTGGGGCGTCAACTACTATTTAGGATGGAGGTTTTAATTGTCCAAATTCGATCCAATCCCGACGGTCAACCGACAGTCAACCGACAGTCAAGACTTGGACGAAGGAATAGTTAGACACACTAAAAAAAATATCAAATAAACTATAATATTATGAACAAAACACAACTTTTGAATCGCGCAGCGGATAACATTCGTATCCTGGCTGCCGCAGCAGTAGAAAAAGCAAAGAGTGGTCACCCGGGCGGTGCTATGGGTGGCGCAGACTTCATCAACGTCCTCTTTAGCGAGTTCTTGGAATACGATCCGGACAATGCCGGTTGGGAAGCGCGTGACCGTTTCTTCCTCGACCCCGGGCACATGGCGCCGATGCTCTACGGACAGCTCTGTCTGGCAGGCAAGTTCACGCTCGAAGACCTCAAGAACCTCCGTCAATGGGGTTCGGTAACTCCGGGTCACCCGGAGCGTGAGATTGAGCGAATGATTGAGAACACCTCCGGTCCTCTCGGTCAGGGACACACGTTCGCAGTCGGAGCTGCCATCGCAGCCAAGTGGTTCAACCAGCGCTACGGCGAGATTCATAACCCGACCATCTATGCCTTCATCTCCGATGGTGGCGTGCAGGAAGAGATCTCGCAGGGCGCAGGCCGTCTCGCAGGACACCTCGGACTCGACAACCTCGTCATGTTCTACGACTCCAACGCCATCCAGCTCTCCACGGGTTGCAGCGAAGTGACCTCCGAAGATGTAGCAGCCAAATACAAGGCTTGGGGATGGTACGTACAGGAGATTCCGGGTAACGACCCCGACGCTATCCGCGAGGCGCTCATCAAAGCCAAAGCCCATAAAGGCGAACCGTCGCTCATCATCGGTCATACAACCATGGGCAAGGGCTGCGTGACAGCGGAAGGTGCTAACTGGGAAGGCAAATGTTCGACCCACGGCGCGCCGCTCTCCAAAGCCGGAGCATCCTTCGAGAAGACCATCGAGCATCTTGGCGGTAATCCCGAAGACCCGTTCGTCATCTTCCCAGAAGTGAAGAAACTGTACGACGACCGCGCAGCGGAACTGCGTGAACTCTGCAACAAGAAATACGAGGCATACTACGAGTGGGCGCAAGCGAACCCGCTCGCCGCTAACGAATACGAGACTTTCATGTCCGGCGAGACACCATGCATCGACTGGAGTCTGATTGAGCAAAAACCCGGAGCGGCAACCCGCAATGCCTCAGCGACCGTCCTCAGCCATCTGGCAGAGAACGTGGGCAATATGATTGTTTCTTCCGCTGACCTCTCGAACTCCGATAAGACCGACGGTTTCCTCAAGAAGACCCACGCTTTCAAGAAAGGCGATTTCAGCGGTCAATTCCTCCAAGCCGGTGTTTCCGAGCTCACCATGGCGTGTGTGATGATCGGAATGGCGCTTCACGGAGGAATCATCCCTGCCTGCGGTACGTTCTTTGTCTTCTCCGATTACATGAAACCCGCGGTACGTATGGCGGCGCTCATGGAACTGCCGGTGAAATTCATCTGGAGCCACGATGCCTTCCGTGTCGGCGAAGATGGTCCGACGCACGAGCCCGTAGAGCAAGAGGCGCAGATCCGTCTCATGGAAAAGCTGAAGAATCACAAGGGACACAACTCCATGTTGGTATTGCGTCCGGCCGATGTAGTAGAGACCACCGTAGCCTGGAAGTTGGCGATGGAGAATACTTCTACACCGACAGCGTTGATCTTCTCTCGTCAGAATATCAACAATTTGCCGGCTGAGACCGATCGTTATCAGGCAGAGAAGGGTGCCTACATTGTCAATGAGGATGCGAATCCCGACGTGATCTTGGTGGCTTCTGGTTCAGAGGTATCTACATTGGTAGAGGGTGCGGCGCTGTTGCGTGCGGATGGCATCAAGTTGCGTATCGTATCCGCTCCGTCGGAAGGTCT
>JAGKVE010000018.1 GCA_021152555.1 Bacteroidia bacterium
CTTTTTTGAGCTGGTAGGTGAACTTCTACGAGCTGTTGAAATTTGTAATATAATGTAACATAATTATAAAAATTTAGTTAAAAAATAACGAAGTATTGACTGGTGGTATTTGTAGTTTTTTCAGCGATTGCATTTCACATGCCGCTACGCTGGAATCATTTTGTCGCTTGTCTGTTTTTAATAGCCGCAGTATATTTTGTATTCGGTTTCAAATAAAAGTGACTTACATCCAAAATCTATAAAGACATGAAAAAGATAGTTGTTTTTACCGGTGCCGGCGTGAGTGCCGAGAGTGGTTTAGGGACATTCCGTGACTCGGACGGTTTATGGGAACATTACCGTATTGAGGATGTGTGTACTCATGAGGCATGGTTGCGCAACCCGCAGCTATGCGTAGATTTCTACAATGCACGCCGCAAAGATACTTTATCCGCCCAGCCCAATGCCGCGCATATGGCAATCGCGAAGTTACAGCAAGCCTTGCCCACGACCCGTATCATCACTCAGAATATAGATGATTTGCATGAACGTGCGGGTTCGCATGACGTGGTTCACTTACACGGAGAGATAACCAAACTGCGCTCTGAGAACAATGAAACAGCGACTGTTCCTTTAAAGGGCTGGGAGCAACATTACGGTGACAGACACCCTGACGGGTCACTGCTACGTCCCTATATAGTGTTTTTCGGCGAAGGTGTGCCTTATTTCGATGAGGCCTGCAGGATTGCGTCACAAGCGGACATTATGGTAGTAGTGGGAACGAGTCTGAATGTATATCCGGCGGCATCTCTGATTCATTATGCGCCAAAAGATTGCCCGATTTATTTTGTAGATCCGGGTCATCCGGAATTCGGGATGTGGGCAGACCGTATTACACATATCCAGAAGAAAGCGACTGAAGGTGTGCCGGAATTGGTAGAGAAATTGATAAAAGAATTAGGGGCATAAGGCGCAAAAGAAATATTATGAATCCATATATCCAGTCACTGCGGTTGAGGACGCTGCCACTATCCATGTCGGGAATTATTCTTGGCAGCGGAATGGCAGGTTTTTTGAGTTACAAGACTTTCGGGTGGGCACTATGCACGACACTGAGTTTGCAGATCTTAAGCAATCTTTGCAATGAACTGGGCGACGCTCTGAAAGGCACGGATTCCGACCAAAACGAGCGAGCAGCCTACGGCTTACAGGCAGGCACGATAACAAAAAACCAGATGAAGAGCATGATCTGGTTGTTTTTAGGGCTGTCTGTTTTGTTTGGTATATTGTTGATTTATAGCGCATTCGGAAGCTTTTTGGATATACGAAGTATAGGATTTATAGTATTAGGGTTTCTTGCAATCATAGGCGCGGTCACATATACTCTCGGCAAGCATAGTTACGGCTATATGGGTTTTGGAGATTTGGGAGTGTTCGTGTTCTTTGGTTTGGTGAGTACGCTTGGCAGTTATTACCTTCAGGCACAGACGATGAGTTGGGAGGTGGTGATGAATGGTGCGGCAATCGGTTTGCCGTGTGTAGGCGTACTTAATCTGAATAACATCCGCGATATGCGCAACGACCGTGCGCACGGCAAGCGTACTTTTGCAAGTTTGTTAGGCTCACAAGGCGGCCGTACATATCACACCATATTATTAGCGGGATGTCTTGCTATTTTTGCAGATAACGGAAGTTATTGGACTTTGTGCATTTTACCCGTGTGGATTTGGCATATATGGTATGTGTGGACTCATGAAGAAGGATTGGACAAACAAATGCCGGTTTTGATGTTTTCGACGCTGTTAGTTGCCATTCTTGCTTTGTTATGACAAAAAATACACATAAAATGTGTAAAAATTGACACAATATTTGCATATATCAAAAAAATATAGTACCTTTGCAAATGCAAAGGTTTTTTTATAGCGCCACTTATAAAGAAAGACAATAAAAAACGATATGAAAGGAATCATTTTAGCGGGCGGCAGCGCGACACGTCTGTACCCATTGAGTAAAGCAATCAGCAAACAGATCATGCCGGTATATGACAAGCCGATGATTTATTATCCGTTGAGCACATTGATGTTAGCGGGCATTCGTGATGTGTTGATAATCAGTACTCCCCGTGATTTGCCGATGTTTAAAGATTTGTTAGGTGACGGTAGCCGAATAGGAATGCAGCTATCTTACAAAGTGCAGTTGGTGCCGAACGGTTTGGCTCAAGCGTTCGTATTAGGCAAAGAGTTTCTGAACGGCGAACCCGGGTGTTTGATATTAGGCGACAATATGTTCTACGGTCAGCATTTTGAGCGAATGCTCCGCGAGGCGGTGTCAGAAGCCGAGAAAGGCGGCGCAGTCATTTTCGGTTACGAAGTGGCTGACCCGCGTGCCTACGGAGTCGTTGATTTTGACCAGGACGGCAAGGTGCTCAGTCTGGAAGAAAAGCCGGAACATCCGAAGAGCAATTATGCCGTGCCGGGTTTGTATTTTTACGACGCGAGCGTATGCGAGAAAGCGGCAGGATTACAGCCGAGTGCCCGCGGCGAGTATGAGATAACAGATTTGAACCGTTTGTATCTGAACGAAGGGACATTGAAAGTGAAACTATTCGGCCGTGGTTTTGCATGGTTAGACACCGGAAACTGTGACAGTTTGTTAGATGCGGGCAATTTTATCGCCACTATTCAAAACCGCCAAGGTTTCTATGTAAGTTGCATAGAGGAAATCGCGTGGCGTAACGGATGGATCAGTACAGAGCAGATGGCGGCACTTGGCAAAGAAATGAAGACCGCATACGGACGTTATTTGGAGAGGTTGGCGTTGAAAGGAAAGTAGTTGCAAAAAACGATTATCTCTCGATAATGGCTCGATAATGGCTCGATAACGGTTCGATAACGGTTCGATATTGACTCGATAACGGCTCGAGCACATTCGGAAACGGGTAAGAAGCCGGTTAGGCATTGACCTTGATTTTCCCTCGAAAAAACCTCGGTAAAAGTTCGATTGAAAAAGTCAAAAATCTTATAGTATGAGACGCAATTTATTATTCGCTTGTTTGTTACTATGTGCGTCAAGTGTGTTCGCACATGAGCATTACGTAGTTCAACATTATTCCATCAAAGACGGACTGAGTCAAAACACCGTAATGGCGATTCTACAAGACCAAAAAGGTTTCATGTGGTTCGGCACGTGGGACGGGTTGAACCGTTTTGACGGCTATAAGTTCGACGTGTACAAGGCGATGAATGACGGCGAGGCGGCACATGTTAACAACCGCGTAGTAATGATATACGAGGATGAAGCGGAGGAATTATGGTGGGGGACATATGACGGTCATTATTATAAGTTAGACGCGACCCGCAAAGTGACTACTGAGCAGCCTTATGACAGTTTGCCGGACGGAATGCTTGAGAAGATAGCCGATGGTGAAAAAGAGACGAAGGTTGATTCGCGCGGAGTCATATGGCAGGCCGATGACACCAATGGTATATTGCGTTACCGTTTCGGCCAATGGAAACGTTTTACTCCACCTCTGGACAGCCGTTATGCGGGTCGTTTGCGCAAACACTTTTTCTTATTGGAAGACAATTTAGGTCGTACGTGGGTAAACCCGACAGGCGGCGGTTGGAGTTACTACGATTATGACAAAGATGAGTTGGTTTATCCGATTCAGGGACTGACCAACATGATACACACCGCCTATGTGGATCATGAGGGTCAGATGTGGATTTCCACGTATGACGGCGGTGTTGATTGCGTAAGCATGGAGCCAACTCCATACCAGTTACATGACATGCGCCGTTCGGCACGCGACAACGGTGAGGTACGCGCCTTTGCCCGCACAAAGAAAGGCGAAGTGCTGACATTGGTGAAGTCCGAGACGGGAGTTTATTGCGCCTTGGAGACGACGCATGGTTTGCTATACGGAACGAAAGGTGCCGGATTGAAGAACATGACAACGGGTCAAACGATTCCCACCTCCCATCCGGATGTCTATGATGTAGAAGAAGGTCGTGACGGTACATTGTATGTTGCGACATATGGTGACGGTGTAAACATACTGCGGCGTAATGCCCAGAATACCGCGTGGGAACAGCCGCAAGTAGTTGGTCCGGGAATGAAAGTGCGTGACATTGAGATTGTTGACGAGACATTATGGTGCGGCACGACGACCGGTATACTCCGAATCAACTTGGCGAGTTTGGAATTTTCCGTAATCCCAAGTTATGACATCCGCGCCGTCTATTACAGCCATGATAAACTATGGTTGGGTTCGTTCGGCGGCGGTTTGCTCTATTTGAATCCCAAAGATCCGAATGCCAAAATCGAACGGATAGAGACATTCCACGATATCATACTGAGTATGACGGGCGATGGTAAAAACCTATGGTTCAGCTCAGAGAGTGATATCGCACAACTCAATTTAGAGACGAAGGATTTGTATTATTACGATGCGTTAGATGGAGCAGATAATACTTATTTTACAGAGGCTGAGGCATTCCGTACTCCCAACGGTACTATTCTATTCGGCTATTCGAACGGTTATTGTTCATTTAATCCGTCCCTAATCCGGCGTTCCCATGTTATATCTCCATTACGGATAACAAATATCAAAGTACATGACGAAGAAATGACCGGCGATGCCATCACCATTCCCAACGGGAGCAATATATTGATAGAGTTCTCAGCAATGGATTATGTAGGAATAGATAAGATTTTCTATTCGTACAAGATGGACGGCATTGATAAGAAATGGAACGGTCCGACCGATATGCACCGTGTGACGTATAATAATTTGCATCACGGGGATTATATTTTCCATGTACGTTCCACGAACCGTGAAGGCGGAGACGTAGATAACGAGCAAATTCTACGAATCACTGTAGAACGCCCGTTATGGCTGATGTGGTGGGCGATTGTTCTTTATGTACTTGCGATATTGGGACTTGTCACCCTCGTAATATACATTGTGAGTACTTATAACGGTTTGCGTCAGAAAGTGAAAGTGGAACAACAAGTGACGGACATCAAACTGCGATTCTTTACGAATATCAGCCATGAACTTCGTACCCCTTTGACACTTATCGTAGGTCCGGTGGAGAATATTTTGCAGACCGAACGAATCAGTCAGAATGTCCGCAGCCAATTAGAGATAGTACAAAGTAACAGCCAGCGTATGCTACGTATGGTAAATCAACTATTGGAGTTCCGCAAGGTGCAGAACCAAAAGATGAAGCTGAAAGTCCAGAAAACGTTGCTGAGCGACTTGGTAGAGGATACAAGTGCTAACTTCAAGAAAGAGGCATACGATAAACATATCCATTTCGAGATTCAAAATAACGCGGAGGATTCGACGGTGTGGGTGGATCGCGGGCGAATGGATACAATACTATGGAATATGCTGAGCAACGCGTTCAAGTTTACTCCATCCGGTAAAAACATCCGTGTAATCATCGGCGAGAAACCCGGTTTTGTGACGTTGGCAGTTCAAGATGAAGGAGTAGGAATAGCTCCGGAAAAGCGGAATGTACTATTTGAACGGTTCTCAAGCAATAACGAACTGAACAACAATAACACTACGGGTACCGGTATCGGCATGAACCTCACAAAGGAATTAGTTGATTTGCACCACGGTTATATTGAGGTGGAAAGCGAGGTCGGTAAGGGAACAACCATCACCGTGCTTCTTCATACAGGCAAAGAGCATTTCGGTGCGGAAGAAGTAGATTTCATAGCAGACGACATGACGAGTTCCCAAGTGCCAGTAAGCCTGACACTTGAAGATAAATTAGAGCAATTGGAACAAGAGCAACACGACAACCGCCGCACGGTATTGGTAGTAGATGACAATCAGGATATGCGTCAATTCCTTACCGGTATCTTTGTAAAAGATTACAATGTGGTAGCCGCAATGGATGGCGAGGAGGCCGAGCATATCATACGTACCAAGCCTATTGATATTGTAGTGACCGATTTGATGATGCCTAAAGTGGATGGTCTGGAATTGACCCAGTTCATCAAGAAAAATGCCGATCTTGATTATATTCCAGTAATTCTTCTAACCGCGAAGGCCGCAATTGAAAGCCGGTTAGAGGCTCTTAACTACGGCGCAGACGATTATGTGACCAAGCCTTTTGAACCGGAATATCTGCGTGCCCGTGTCCGTAATATATTAGTTCAGCGCGAACAATTGGAACAAAGTTACCGCCAGCGTTTGATGCGTCTTGAACCGCAGAAATCCGATGAGCCGGTACCGGGTGACACATTCCTTGCCAAATTATTGGATGTGATGAACAAACAGTTGGACAACAATACGTTGACCGTAGATGACCTTGTAGATGAGTTGGGTATGGGACGGACGGTATTCTTCAACAAACTGAAGAGCATGACTGGTCTCAGTCCTGTAGAGTTTATCCGCGAGATGCGCATCAAACGCGCCGCACAATTGTTGGAAGAACGCCAGTATAACATAACTGAGGTTACATATATGGTAGGCATGAATGACTCCCGCTATTTTGCCAAATGTTTTAAAAACACTTATGGTGTAACGCCGAGTGAGTACCGCCGTTCCGTACTAAGCAAAAAAGAAGAATGAGAATCCGCCTATTGATATCCATGTTTGCTGTTGTGGTCTTATCCGGATGTGCCGGTCAGGCTCCTCAACGCCCGAGTCAACGCATGGGTGAAGCACCCCAACCGGACAGTACGACCTTAGCAGTGATGAATTTGAACCAACAACTGGCAATATCAGCGGACAAATTGCTGGCTCAATATGTACAAAGTGTAGACGAACAGTATGCGCTATACGATGCTGGTACATGGATTCATGTCATAGACCGCGGTGAGGAAGACGGGCTTATGCCGAAATATGGAGAGGAATGGACGATTGCTATGCGGACGTATAATTTAGAGGGCAAGCTGTTAGTTGATTCTGAAAAATCCTACGTCATAGGCAAGCAGGAATTACCGCTTGCCATAGAAGTAAATATCAGAGAGTTTCATCGCGGAGCCCAAGTGCGGATGATAGCTCCTTGGTATGCGGCGTACGGACTCAAAGGAACGGAAGAAGTACCACCTTATGAAAACGTAATCATAGAAATAGAACTGAAATAAATGAAAAAAATTATTTTTGCAGTGCTTGCCTTTGCCGCATTTGTTGCAACAGGGTGTTCACAGAATACATATTCCAATTTGCGCAAGCAGGAAGACAAACTGATTGCGAATTATATTCGCCGGAACGGACTTGTTATAGTGGAAAACGAGCCTAGTTCAGATCATGTATGGGGCCCGAAAGAATTTTATAAAGTTCGAGGGTATGACGATCTCTATTTCCGTTTGATAGAACGCGGTGATTCTATTCGCGTTGATACTCTCGAATCCGGAGATTCGGATACGACGGATTTGAAGATCATCGCCAATGATGTGATTATCGCACGTTATAAACAATTCGGTTTGACAGAAAATGCCGATACTCTTAGTTATTGGACAACATTAGACCAGGCATATCCATATGAATTTCATTACGGAAACACCAGTGAATGTGAGTGCGTAGCATGGCATGTGGCTATCCGTTTGATGAAATATCCGGATTCACAGTGTGAAATTATTGTACCAAGCAAACTGGGCTTCAGTGCCGAGCAGAGTTCTGTTACACCATATGTGTATATATTGAAAATCAAAGTTAAGCAATAAAAAATAAAATGAGTTTAGTAAAAAGTATTTCCGGTATCCGTGGTACAATCGGCGGTCGCGTAGGCGAAGGTTTGAATCCCGTGGATATCGTTCGTTTTACGGCAGCCTATGCCACGCAACGTCGTGCAGCCATGCCGGAAAATAATGTGATAGTTGTTGGTCGCGATGCGCGTTTGAGCGGTCCTATGGTTGAGCAAATAGTATGCGGAACATTGCAAGGAATGGGTTATGATGTTGTCAATATAGGTTTGGCAACAACCCCTACAACCGAGTTGGCTGTGACCGGCGAGCATGCAGCAGGGGGAATCATCCTTACTGCCAGCCACAACCCAAAACAATGGAATGCACTGAAGTTACTTAATGAACGAGGCGAATTTCTCAATGATGCAGAGGGGGAAGGTGTCTTAGCTATTGCAGAGAAAGAGGATTTTGTTTTTGCAGAGGTGGACCAACTTGGTCATATGACAACCAAGGATTATCTGCCATATCACGTAGAACAGGTATTAAACCTGAAGTTGGTAGATGTGAAGGCTATCAAAAAACGTAATTTTACGGTAGCTATAGACTGCGTTAATTCAGTCGGAGGTTTGGCTATCCCTGCCATTTTACGAGCAGTTGGGGTGCAGCATATAATAGAACTGAATTGTACTCCTAATGGGCGTTTTCCACATAATCCCGAACCACTGCCACAGCACTTGACCGAGATAAGCGATTTGCTTAAGAGCGGGAAAGCAGATGTGGGCTTTGTTGTTGATCCGGATGTTGACCGTCTAGCAATTATTTGCGAAAACGGAGATATGTTCGGCGAGGAATACACGCTGGTCAGTGTGGCAGATTATATATTGCGTCATACGCCCGGCAATACGGTTAGTAATATGTCAAGTACCCGTGCCTTGAGCGACGTTACCAAAGCGCATGGCGGTGCATATAGTGCAAGTGCAGTAGGAGAAGTAAATGTTGTAGCTGAGATGAAGCGTGTAGGCGCAGTCATCGGTGGCGAAGGTAACGGCGGGGTCATCTACCCTGAGTGCCACTACGGTCGTGATGCGTTGGTAGGAATAGCGTTGTTCTTGAGCCATCTTGCGCATCTTGATATGAAAGTGAGTGAATTACGCCGCACATTACCGGACTATTGTATCAGTAAGAACCGTATAGATTTGACACCGGAAACAGATGTAGATGCTATTCTAGCACGGGTGAAAGAACTATATAAAAACGAACGTGTAAATGACCGTGACGGTGTAAAGATAGATTTTGCTGACGGTTGGGTACATCTGCGTAAATCGAATACAGAGCCGATAATCCGTGTCTATTCCGAGGCAGCAACAATGGATCAAGCCAACGCATTGGCACAAAAAGTAATAGCTTTTATCAAATGAATATAGTAGTAGTAAATGATGATGGCTGGGGGACGGCCGGTATCCGAATGCTTGCTAAAGAGATGACTCGGTTGGGGCATGTAACCGTTATCGCACCTGACGGAGCACGTAGCGGCAATGCAGCGGCTATAACGGTTACCAAACCTATTTATTTGCGTAAAATAGAGGACCATGATTTAAATGGCGCAGAGGTTTATGTTACGAACGGCACTCCAGCAGACTGCGTAAAGATTGCGCGTGAAGAATTATTTCCCGATTCGCCCATTGATCTATTGGTTTCCGGCATCAATCATGGCAGTAATGCATCTATCAACACCATGTATTCCGGCACCATCGGTGCATGTTTTGTGGCCGCAGAGAAAGGAATTCCTGCTATAGGCTGGTCTATAAACAGTCATGAGATGGATGTTGATTTGCATTGGATACAGCCATTTTTAGTAGAAGTAACCCAACATCTTCTTGAGGAAGGAATAGCCCCGCGTACATGTTTTAATATCAATGCACCAGTCGGTGAAATAGAAGGCATTCGATGGACAAGGCAATGCTTGGGACATTGGCAAAATGAACTGTCGCCGATAGACGATTTACCTGATGATGTGATAAAAGGGTGGAAATTGGCCGGAGAGTTTGTAAACGACGAACCATCTGCAGCAGATACAGATGTATGGGCAATGGATCATCAGTTACTAGCAATAACTCCGCTGACGATAGATTGGACGCATTATGGATCGCTTTGACCGATATTGGATTGGTGTACTTGTCGGATTGATTTTACCTGCTCTGTTTGGACTGACGTATATCGATGTAATGAACCTATGGTATCCGTTACAAACCCTTCAGTTTCAGGCAGGAGGTGTATTAAGCAAATTACTCTTGGTTAGCGTTTTCCCTGACCTTGCGCTTATCTTTGTCTTTTACACGACGGATACCTGGCGTCTGGCGAAAGGAGTTCTTATCGGAGCTATGCCATATGTTTTAGCTGCGCTTATGGTTTCGATGTGATAATTTGTGCCGCAGTTATTGAGGCAGGAAGAGAGCCTAATATAGAAGAGAGGTGTTTGTAGGATACGAGCATCTCTTTTTTGTATGATTCATCGGTTAAAAGTCGTGCAAGTTCATTTGCAATATTATTTACTGTAAATTCATTTGCGACACATTCTTTGATAACTTTTTTACCTGCGATGATATTTACAAGCGTGAAATAAGGGATGGAAAAAATGAGAGGCTGCATCCATCGCAAAGCACCGATGAGGCGGGAACATGCCAAATAATAGACCGCTACCTGCGGACATCCCAACAATGCCGTTTCCAGCGTAGCTGTACCAGAATTGACGATAGCCGCTGCGGCTTCCCTGACTGTTCCATATGTATCACGGGTTAATAGCTCTCCTCTATGCAGATAAGAGCGATAGAATGTATCATTCATTGTAGGCGCTGCGCAAACAATAATTGTGTAACCAGTGAATCGCCTTGCCGCATCTAACATACGCGGCAGACAATGGTTCACTTCGCTGGGGCGGGAGCCAGGTAGAATAGCGATAGTTTGTTTGCGTTGAGTAGGTTCCGGTAGCCGGTTAAGTATCTCTGCTGTAGGATTTCCAACATACGTACATTTATAACCATAACGTGTGTAGAATTCGGGTTCAAAAGGGAATATTCCTAATATTTTGTCACATAAACGGGCTATCTTATGTATTCGCCATTGTTTCCATGCCCATACTTTTGGAGGAATATAATAGTATATCTTTGTGCCCGGCAAGTGTTCGCGGCAAAACGAAGCGATTTTTAAGTTGAACGAGGGGTAATCTACCAGAATTAAAACATCCGGTTTTTCATCAAGCAGGGCTTTATGTGTTATCTTGAAATTTTGTATAACACGTCTAATATTCCGAACCACCGCTGCAATACCCATAAATGCCATGTTGGATATATGTTGGTAAAGATAGCACCCGGCAGTGGCCATTTGGTCACCGCCGAGTCCTATACATTGTGCCTCGGAGTCCCGCTGCTTGATTTGCTTAATCAATGATGCTGCGTGAATATCTCCGGACACCTCTCCCGCTATAAGGAAATATTTCATTCAGGGAACATTACGACTTCGAATACATTGTCTGCAGAAATGAGTTTTTTCAGCATTTCTTGTACTGTTTTTCCTGTAATAGATTCAACCGCAGGCTTGTATTCCTTGATTTCATTCTCACCATACATGTAATAGAGATATATTGCTTGACGCCAGAATGAATTTTTCTCTAAGTTTTCCTGATAATCCTTTAACATGGACTCTTTTTCTTTCTGCAAGTCGTTAGCCAACGGGCCATTGTCTATAATCGTTTGCACCTCTTCGTGGATAATCTCCATCAGGCGATTTTGTTTCTTTGGGTCTGTGTCAAACTGCATGATCAGGCCTGCGTGTGGGGTAGGAACGGGCATTATATATCCGTATGTACCAACGCCATAAGATCCGCCTTCACGTTCACGGATGGATTCCAAATAGCGCGTAGAGAGGATCCGACCAATCATTTCCATATTCAGATCATTAACCATTGAGTATGGGATGTCATAGGATGTATATTGGATGCGGTTGGACGCGGTCGTGGTTTCCATTGGGCGGCTGAAATAGTTTTTCTGCTTTCCGAGTGTAACTGTTATATGGTGATCTACAATCTCCTCGCGTGCTTTCTTCGTTTTCAGCCCTCCCAGCCATTGGCATATCAACGCCTGTACTTTTGGATCGTCAGGATTGATGTTGCCAACGAATATAAAGGTAAAATCTGCTGGGTTGGCAAAGCGTGATTTATACGTTGCCAGCGCTTTGTCCAGATTAACCTTGGTGAGCATTACTGTATCAAATAAAATAGTACGCTCAGAATGGTTAGTGCTCATCATCTGGATAGAATCCGAGAAAGTTGTCTTTGGGTTCTTGTCGCGGTTGACCAATTGGTTTTTAAGCAAAGCCATTAAGGTCTCATATGCCTGTTCGTCGCGGCGCGGGGCAGTAAAATAGAGATAGGTCAGTTGCAACATTGTCTCTAAATCCTTTACGCTTGAAGAACCATGCATGCGCTCAACGTTCTCCGATATCTCCGGGGATACGGATACCGTTTTGCCTGCTAAAGCTTTCTGCAATTGTGTCGCGTTGAAGCGACCTATACCTGACATGTTAACGATATACGTTGCTACCTCAGCGGAAGGTAAATCTTCGGTCTTTACTTGCGATAAACCGCCTTTTGAGAAGGCGTGCATTAGTATTTCGTCTGCTTTGAATTCTGTTGGATGGAAGATTACTTTGATACCATTGCTTAATAACCATTCGGTTGACTCAATATTCTCGTTGTATTTAATGTTTTTTATTTTGCCTTTACGCGGTGCTTTTTTTACCAGTTCGGAGTCGACACTTTCTTCTTCTGGGGCCTCTATCGCTAATTCGCTTTGTCCTGCTAAGGTGGCTAAGATGGTTTCTTCCGAAGGAATATTCACACCTTCTTTCTGTGGCCCGGAAATAGCAACTGTCGGGTTAGCGTGGATAAGCGCTTTGGCAACATTGTTGACGGTCTCCAGCGATACCATCGGTATAACAGCTTGAACGAATTCATATTCCCATTGAGCGCCAGGCATTGATTCGCCATCTTCGAAATGACGAATACATTCACGCGCGAGAGTAATGTTTTTACGTGTATTGCGTTCGTTGAAGTATTTTTCCATCGAATTTAACTTCTCACTTTTGACACGCTCCAATTCTGCTTTTGTAAAGCCATAGCGATGCATTTTTTCCAATTGGTATATTAAATCGTTGAAAGCATCTGTTTCACGTCCCTCTTTCGGAATAGCTACACCATAAAAAGCATCCATCTTTTTTGCAGCTTCGCTATATTGGCATCCTGCACCCGTAAAAGATGATTTGGGATCTAATGCCAATTCTGCGAAACGATTATCCAACATATCGCACGCCAGTTCGCGTACAAGGTTCAGCATATATTCCTGCGCAGTTCCCTGAAGAGCATCAGGCAGTTGGTCAAACTTATATTCCAATGTAATACGGCTTCCTTCAGCTTCCGGATCTGTAACTATAGCAATGAGTGGCTTATCATTATGGTTAACGGTGTAAATAGGTCGTTCTCCGTAGTTCGCGCGACGTGGCACATTCGCCCATAATGCTTTTATTTTAGTCTCAATGGTATCTACGTTGATATCACCAACAATAATAATCGCCTGGTTGTCAGGCCCATACCATTTGTGGTAGTAATCACGCAGTGCTTGGTATTCAAAATTATTGATAACTGCCGTATCACCGATAATATCACGCTTTGCATACTGCGTACCAGGGTACATCTTCGCCTGCATTTGTGTCCAAATGCGTCGACTTGCAGTACGACGTGTGCGCCACTCTTCTAGAATTACTCCGCGTTCGGCATCTATTTCTTCCGGCAGGAGTAACAATCCACAACTCCAATCGTGCATGACAAGCAGCGCGCTGTCAATAATTCCTTCTCTATAGGTCGGTACATCCGAGAGGCGGTAAACCGTTTCATCAATAGAGGTGTATGCGTTGATGTTACCGCCGAAATTGACACCAATTGACTCGAAATAGTTGATGATTCCCTTCCCCTCAAAGTGTTGCGTACCGTTGAAGGCCATATGTTCAAGGAAATGTGCCAAACCGTTTTGGTCGTCTTCCTCCAATATAGCACCAACAGCTTGCGCAATATGGAACTCGCAGCGTTGTTTAGGCTGCTCATTATGACGGATATAATAGGTCAGACCATTATCTAACTTACCATAACGGACCTCCGGGTCCATTGGTAGTTTCTCGGGAGCGTCTTGCGCCCACGCTGTTAACGCTGCGCACAGCAGCACCAAGTTAAGCAGTAGTTTCTTCATTATTGTTATCTTTCTTTTTACGGTTTCTTTTTTTAGGTTGTTTAGTTTCGGAAGAAGCATTCTCTTCTAATAATTCATCACCGCGACTCTTCCATGGTCTAGGTCCCAAAATACGTGCTACATCTTCGCTGGTGATAACTTCGTGTTCAATGAGCAATTGTGCTATCTGATGATGTTCATCCGCATGTTCGGTCAGTATTTGTTTTGCGCGAGCCATTTGGTCGGCTATAATGCGCTGAGTCTCTTGGTCGATTAGCGTAGCTGTCTCTTCGGAGTACGGTTTGACAAAGCCGTAATCGTATCGTCCAGTAGAATCATAAAAACTGACGTCTTTCAGTTTCTCGCTCATACCATAGTAGGCTACCATGGCATATGCCTGCTTAGTCGCACGCTCCAAGTCATTTAGGGCGCCTGTGGAAGTTTGCTCCATGAACAACTGCTCTGCTGCACGACCACCTAATAGGGAACATAACTCATCAAGAATATGCTCTTCATTGGTCAATTGTCGTTCTTCAGGTAAGTACCATGCCGCTCCGAGAGCCATTCCACGGGGTACTATGGTTACTTTCACCAACGGATTAGCCCATCGAAGCAGCCAGCTGATGGTCGCATGCCCCGCTTCATGGAATGCAATGGATTTCTTCTCTTCCTCAGTCATGATTTTATTTTTGCGCTCCAGTCCGCCGACGATACGGTCAACGGCATCCATAAAGTCTTGTTTGCCTACTTTTTTGCGTCCCCCTCGTGCTGCAATCAGAGCTGCTTCATTGCATACGTTGGCAATATCTGCTCCCGAAAAGCCGGGTGTTTGCTTGCTCAAAAAATCGACATCGACTGTTTCATCTAACTTAATCGGCCGCAGGTGAACTTGGAAAATCTCTTTGCGTTCCTGCAAGTCAGGCAACTCTACATGTATCTGTCTGTCGAATCGTCCCGCACGGAGTAAAGCGGCATCCAATACATCGGCGCGATTGGTGGCAGCAAGAATTATGACGCCGGAATTGGTGCCAAAACCATCCATTTCCGTAAGTAATTGGTTTAGAGTGGATTCGCGTTCGTCATTGCCTCCAGTCATAACGCCTTTCCCACGCGAACGACCGATAGCGTCGATTTCATCAATGAAAATGATGGCCGGAGATTTCTCTTTCGCCTGGCGGAAGAGGTCGCGAACCCGGCTGGCTCCAACGCCTACAAACATTTCAACAAAATCCGAGCCGCTCATTGAGAAAAATGGCACATCTGCTTCACCGGCGACGGCCTTCGCAAGTAGCGTTTTACCGGTTCCCGGAGGACCTACTAATAGCGCTCCTTTAGGAATCTTAGCGCCAATTTCAGTGTATTTTTTCGGGTTTTTGAGAAATTCTACTATCTCTTGTACTTCTTGTTTGGCTCCGTATAGTCCGGCAACGTCTTTGAATGTTACTTTGTCCTTTTTATCTTTGTCGAACAACTGTGCTTGCGCCTTGCCAACTCCAAAAATATTGCTAACGCCTCCGGCGCCGCCGCCGACACCGCGACTCAGATATACGAAAAATAGAATCATCAGTGCAAACGGAAGAATGTTTACCAAAATCAAGTACCAATAGTCTCGCGACTTGGTGTATGTTACATCGATTGCCACTTGGCCGTCTGCTTTCCGCTTGGCATTCACTCCGCCAATGTATTTTGAGAACTCTTCAAGCGAAGGAACCTGCGAGCGCAATACTCCTTTCACACGTTCGCCGTCCGCTTGTGTCCCGAAAACAAGCATGTAACTTTGCGGTTTTACATAGGCCTTGGATTGCAGGTCGTCGGTGACTTCTATTTTTTCGATTGCGCCGGCTTCTATGTAGGCGGTTAACTTGGTGTAGCTCAGTTCTTTACTACGACCACCGTCTTCCTTGTCGCCAAACATCCAAAGCCCGATTAGCACAAAGGCGACTGTGTAGAAAAATATACTCAACCACCTCCTTGGACCACTGGAACGTGGGGCCTGTTTCTGCGGTATTTGTGACCGCTTCTTATTGTCTTTGTCTGCCATACGATTACAAAATTTCAGGTAACTCCGTAACTTTCCCGTCTGCCCACAGATGTTCAATATCGTAATATGCGCGGGGCTCTCGCTGCATAACGTGGACAAATATCGTGCCGTAGTCCAATGCTATCCATTCAGCGTTTTCCTGACCGGCGATGCTGAGAGGATGCACATGTGTTTGAGTGCGCACATAATCGTCTATCTCATCTGCGATAGAGGAAACTTGTGTGCTACTCACCCCCTCGCATATAACCATCATCTCCACAGGTGCTTCTTTTATTTTTCGCAAATCGATGGTTACAATTCGCTGTCCTTTACGGTTACGGATACCTTCAATAATAGTATCCATTAGTTTTTTTGTAGTTATTTCTTTCATAATTTAATCAAATAGGCTGCAAAATTACTGCTTTTTTTTGATATATGCAAATTATTAGGATAAAAATTTATCCTACATTGAATTGGCTGCCGCCTATAAACTCACGTAAAATAGAAGTACGCGGGATAAGTGAAGCTTCCAATCCCTCAAAAAAGCTGAGGTAGAAAAGCAGCCGTTCAGCCGTTTTATACTCATCTGAAGCTGCGGGAACGGTTTGTAAAGCAGCCTCAACGGCGTAGCGAATGGCTGGTAGTTCATATATCATAGAGGTGTCAAATTCGACATCGGCTTCGTTACGGAACGGTTCTATCCATTTGTGTTCTCCGTTCCGTACTGCTTGCCAGGTAGATATTGTTGTCTGTGGACTTTTTCCTCGAGTGCGCAGGTCACGGCTCATACGGCGTAGCAGTCGATGTACATGAGTAGGGATCCATGTTTCCCCGTCTAATGAAACAGGGCTCATTGGAGCTGCATAAATCTTGTACTTATTCTCCGGTTTGATATGTTCGGTTAAAATGGGATTCAAAGCGTGGATCCCTTCCAAAACTAATATATTATACCGGTGTAGTTGTACGGTAGTGCCGTCGTATTCGCGTTTCCCAGTGAGGAAATCAAATGTCGGTAATGCGACTTCTTCACCGGCAATGAGACGCCTCAAATCATCTGCTAATTGCACTAAATCAACGGCATAAACACTCTCATAATCAGGTTTCCCCTCTGCATCCAAAGGAACTTGTCCGCTTTCCAAAAACCAGTTGTCCAATGATAAAGCCACTGGTTTTTTATTATGTTCCAATAACTCCAAGCAAAGACGGTGACTAGTACTTGTCTTGCCGCTGGAAGAAGGTCCTGCCAATAATACAACCCGAATGGGGTAACGGCAGCTTATTTCAGCCGCGATGCGTTTTAACTGTGCGGCATGGTAATTTTCACCCTCCGCTACCAGTTCTGCCGCATGACCGGATTCAATCATTTCATTAATGTACGCTACCCTACGTTTTTCTGCACTAATCATGTTTGTCATTGTGGATCTACATCCATTATTATTTTGGTGTTTTTATTCGATGAAATCGACAAGATATGGTCAATCCCTTCGCTTAATCTACGCTTGGCTTCTTCCATATTTGCTCCTTGTTCAATTCGTAGTGTCAGTTCGCGAATCGAGTATGCCTGTATGCGCTCTACCGGAGGGATTATTACGGAAGAAACACGTTTCCCGAAAATTTTTGTCAGGTGCATTTGTAACTGCGTTGCTACAATTTTGATACGTGTACTGTTGTGGTCGCGCAATTGTAATCGAATAATCCGATAAAACGGGGGATAATTGAATAATTTCCGTTCTTCTATTTGATGGGCATACAGTGCTTTATAGTCATGATTTTGCACCATGCCTAATACAGCGTTCCGTGTGTCGAATGTTTGAATCCATACTTCTCCTTTATTTCCTTTCCTGCCTGCGCGTCCTGCAACTTGTTCGAGCATCTGGAAGGCACGTTCGTAAGCCCGGAAATCAGGTTGGTTGAAAAGCGGATCGGCATTAAGGACGGCAACCAAGCGCACGTCGTCAAAATGTAAACCTTTAGTTACCATTTGGGTCCCTACCAAAATGTCACATTCATGGCGGGAAAAGGTATTGATGATGTCCTGATAGGCAGATTTATTTCGTGTTGTATCAAGATCCATTCTCAAGACGCGTGCTGTAGGGAAAAACATTTGTATCTCATCTTCAATACGCTCTGTTCCGAAACCGACGGCTTTCAGTTCACCTCCGCATCGCGGGCAAACAGACGGGACAGGGGTGTGATAACCGCAGTAATGGCATCGTAATTCATGGTCGCGTAAATGCAGTGTCATTGGGACATCGCATTGCACGCAGCGTGGAGGCTCGCCACAAGAGAGACATTGAAGCTGAGGTGCAAATCCCCGGCGGTTTTGAAAAAGGATAATCTGCTTATTGTCAGCCAGACATTCCCGAATACGTGCTATGAGCGGGTCGCTGAAATGACCATGCATCTCTTTGCGTTCGTACTGGCGTTTTAAATCAATCAGTCTGATTTCCGGCAATTCAACCCCTCCAAAACGTTCGGATAAAGTGACTAAACCATAGATTCCTTTTTGTGCTAAAAAGTACGATTCCATCGATGGTGTGGCGGTTCCTAATAGCACTTTTGCATGGTGCTGTTTTGCTAATATGATAGATGCCGCACGAGCGTGATAACGCGGAGACGGTTCGGTCTGTTTGTAGCTTGGGTCGTGCTCTTCATCCACAATCACCAACCCCATATTCCGGATTGGGAGAAAAATTGCACTGCGTGCCCCAATAACGACATGCGGTTCTGTTCGTCCCGCCTCATGATAGAGGTTCTCGCGTTCTGCTGTTGTGAAACGACTGTGATAGACGGTTAGAAGGTCTCCAAAAATACGCTGTAATCGGCTTGTTAATTGTGTGGTCAGTGCTATCTCCGGTACTAAATAAAGAACATTCTTCCCGGCTTGTAGTTGTTTCTGGATAAGATGGATATAAATGTCCGTTTTCCCGCATGAAGTGACACCATGAAGCAGCACAATATCTTTCCCTTCCTTCCAAAAGCTTTCGATTTCATCGGCACTTTTTGATTGTGCTGTAGATAAATTATGCATGGGTTCAATAGGTCCGTCATATGGTGCTATCTGTGTCCTTCTTCGTTTGGGCGGCTCAAGTAACCGTTTGTCTAATTCGGATGGGAGAGCAGCACTCATCACTTCGCCTAAATTGCACATATAATAACGGCTCATCCATTCCCAGAGAGCTAATTGTTCTTTGGATACAATGGGGGCTGTATCACTGATTGAGCATATAGGTTTTATTTTCCCGACAAAGGAATCGTCTATAGGTTCTTCATGTACGCGGAGAACAACTCCACGTACTGTCTTTTTCATTAGTGGCACGATAACGCGTGAACCGATGGGGGGTAGAGACAAACCATCCGGGACGCTATACGTATAACAATCTCGGATGGCTAATGGTAGTATGACGTCAATATATCTCACTCGCCTCTTATTGCGAATTATTCTCGCTTTTTATTGCTTTGTTGTAGCATGCTCTGCAGAGGGGTTCGTAGCTGTCAGTTTCGCCAAGTAGCACCCGTTTGTCGGATGCCACAAGACGGTGACTCACGTATGCCAAATCGCCGCAATGAACACAAATGGCATGTGTCTTATAGACATCTTCAGCAATGGCCATCAGTGCAGGCATCGGGCCGAACGGTACTCCCTTGAAATCCATGTCTAATCCGGCCACAATCACACGTATGCCGCGTTCTGCCAACTGTTGACATACATCAACGATACCCATATCGAAGAACTGCGCCTCATCAATGCCGACTACATCGATGTCGTCTGCCATCAGGAGAATATTCTGACTGCTGTCAACGGGCGTGGATTGGATTACATTGCGGTCATGGCTGACAACATCTTCTTCGCTATAACGGACGTCTATGGCCGGTTTAAAAATCTCTACGCGCTGTTTGGCAAACTTTGCCCGTTTCATACGACGGATGAGTTCTTCGGTCTTGCCGCTGAACATAGAGCCGCATACTACTTCGATAGCACCACGGCGTTGTACAGGCCCCTTTGTGTCACGTTCTGAAAACATATCTGTCTCGTTTAGTTGATTCCGAATTAATAACCGGGTGCAAAGGTACGAAGAAAAATTGAGATATGCAAATAAAAAATGTTTTTTTGATAAAATTTGTGCATGTGAAAAAAAAGTAGTACCTTTGCACTCGGTTATGGATTTTCTTGATCAGTTAAATGAAGTTCAGCGCGAGGCGGTCACATGTACGGAAGGCCCCTCACTCATTGTCGCGGGTGCCGGATCCGGCAAGACGCGTGTATTGACATACCGTGTGGCGTATTTGTTGCAACAAGGTGTGCCTGCGGGGCGTATCATGGCACTTACGTTTACAAACAAGGCTGCGCGAGAGATGAAGGAACGTATAGGACGGCTTGTTTCCGCGAGTGACGCCCGTTACCTTTGTATGGGAACATTCCATAGTGTGTGTACGCGTCTGTTGCGCCCTGAAGCGGATAAACTGGGTTATACGCGTGATTTCTCTATATACGATACGTCGGATATGAAGTCCGTAATCAAAACCATCTGCAAAGAGCGCGGATTAGATGAGAAAACATACAAATCTGCCGCCGTCTTAAATCGAATTTCCATGGCAAAGAATGCGGGAATCACCCCTGCTCAATATGCCGTGCATACACAGTTACTACGAGAGGACCGCGAGCAACGACTGTATGAAATTCCGTCCATCTATGAGCAATATCAAGCACGTCTGCGTGCGGCTAACGCGATGGATTTTGATGACCTGTTGGTGCAGACGTTGCTGCTATTGAATACTTTTCCCGAAGTGCGTGAACGTATTCAGCAGCAATTCCGGTATATTCTGGTAGATGAGTATCAGGATACGAACTATATCCAGTTTCTGCTTGTCAAGCTATTGGCTGAGCCGCAAAATAACATCTGTGTTGTTGGCGATGATGCGCAATCTATATATTCTTTCCGCGGGGCAGATATCCGTAATATTCTTGGATTCCGGCGTCAATATCCAGGCGCCCGTCTTTTCAAATTAGAGCGTAACTACCGCTCTACGCGCAACATTGTCAATGCCGCTAATTCGCTTATCCATAAGAATGTCAACCAGATAGAAAAAACGGTTTTCTCGGAAAAAGAGGAGGGTCAGCCGCTTTCTTTGCAACCTTATATGGACGATCGTACAGAGGCGTTAGGTGTCGCAACCCAAATACATAAGATGCGACACAAGGGGTACAATTCGTTCTCCGTTCTTTACCGCACGAATGCACAGAGCCGTGTTATAGAAGGCGAGTTGCGCAAACTCAATATTCCCTATCGTATTTACGGCGGCACATCATTTTATCAGCGCAAGGAAATTAAAGACGCGTTGGGTTATCTGCGTATTGCGGTCAATATGCGTGATAATGAGGCTTTACTGCGCATTGTCGGATTCCCGGGGAGAGGGATAGGAGATACCACGATGAAGAAAGTCGCCACCAATGCCATTGAACATCACTGTTGTTATTTGGATGTTATGCGCAGTCCGGAAGATACAGGTTTAGAGGTTGGCACAGCGGTTGCCAAGAAACTCAAGACTTTTGCCGCATATATAGATGGTCTCAACCGACAGAGCGAAGAGATGGATGCCTTTCATTTTGCAGAGATGGTGCTACGCACCTCGGGGGTGATGACAGCTCTTTCAATGGACAAGTCGCAAGAGGGTATTGACCGTGCGCAGAACGTGCAGGAGTTGCTCAATGCCATTCAGGAGTTTGTGGACCAACGGGCAAGTGAAGGCATTGACTACACACCTATCACGGATTTTCTCAGCGAAGTAAGTCTCCAAACGGACCAGGATGAGAACCTTACAGATACTATGGAGCGCGTCACGCTTATGACTGTGCATGCGGCAAAAGGATTGGAGTTTCCGGTCGTTTTTATCGTTGGAATGGAGGAAAATCTGTTCCCATCGCAGTTTGCAATTAGACCGGCGGAGGTAGAGGAGGAACGCAGATTGCTTTACGTGGCTATAACCCGTGCGATGGAACAGTGTCATCTGTCGTTTGCACGTCAGCGTTTCCGTAACGGCACCGTCACTTTCGCTTCCCCAAGTCGATTCCTCAATGATATAGACAAACAGTATTTCGCCATCAATCGATTCTCGAGTACGCCTGCTACCCATAATTCTTTCAGCGCACATGTAATGAACAATATGCCTGCTATGCAGCGAGCATTGAATCTAACGAAAGTACCATCTTCTACGTCCCTGCATAAAGGAGCAGAGAGTGACTTGGATTCCTCTGCTTGGAAGCCGGGCGACCGCGTTTCGCACCGTGTGTTCGGAATCGGTACGGTCACACGCGTTTACCGCGATGAAATCACGGAAAATGACAAGATTGAGATTAAGTTTGACACCCAGGGAACAAAGACTTTGCTCCTCTCGCATGCCAAACTCGACAGAGCTTAAGCGTAGATGAAATAACCGGCTAATCCGGCAAGAATAATAAGCAAGATAGGGTGACTGAGAATATCAGTCACCTTGTTTTTTGCAATCTGTGGTAATACGGTTAAGAAGGCAACTACAGCAAAAATAATCCAACTAATAAAATCGATGAAATTGGCCGGTTTGATCAGCATTAATGCTGCCGAACCAATCAGACCAATGACAGTGAAGCGAAGCATGCGCATCGTTTGCTCGAAATAGGGGTTGCCCTGAAAGCGTCGACTGAGCCGGAAATAGACTTTGCATATGCTCAACATGATGATCAGGCTGGGCAGGATGATAGCACTCGTAGCAATCACGCTGCCCCATAACCCGGCAGTCGTATAACCGACGTAAGTAGCGCAATTTATCCCGATGGGACCGGGGGTTACTTGACTGACGGCGACGATATCGACGAATTCTTGCTGGCTCATCCATCCATACTGCTCAACCTCCATCTGTATCAGGGAGAGGATAGCCAGACCTCCGCCGAAACCGAACAGGCCTATTTTGAAAAATGACAGGAAGAGTTGCAGGTAAATCATCTCTTCCTCCTTTCCATAATATCAATGATGACAAGTGTGAGAACTATCGTAGCGGCAATGATCCAAACGGGATTGACGTGTCCGAGCCAAATAAGGAGTGCCGCCGTTAAAGAGATAAGCAGCGGCAAAGCGTTGCGGCACGTCTTTTCCTTCGATGAGGGATGAGTAGTGACGGCAGTCTTAGCCATCTTCACTAAGGGCGCAGCGATGAGGGCGACAACGGCCGGGCGGATTCCCTTGAAAACGGCTTCTACGGCAGGTATTTCTTTCCATTCCCGGAATACCATGGCGATGGCTAATATGATAAGGAAAGAAGGGAGTACTGCTCCTAACACAGCGCCGGCAACCCCTTTCCATCCCCCGATACGCCAACCGATGAAGATGGCAGAATTGACGGCAATGAGCCCAGGCGCCGCTTGAGCGAGGGCAATCATATTAAGAAATTCTTCTTCGTCTATCCAGCCTTTACGGTCAACGACCTCCCGTTGGATAAGGGGTAACATAGCGTACCCTCCGCCAAGAGTGAAGGTTCCTATTTTCAGATATGTCCAAAATAATTGGAAAAACAATTCTCAATCTCTCTCCCTAAGTTGCTGCTTGACAAATTTGGCGAGCATGTTTATTGCCGCATTGTTGTGTCCGCCTTGCGGCACGATGACGTCCGCATAGCGTTTACAGGGTTCGATAAACTGTTCGTGCATCGGTTTGAGTACGCGCTGATAGCGTTCGATAACCTGCTCGGCAGTACGTCCGCGTTCCATCACGTCGCGTTTCATGACGCGCATCAGACGGTCGTCCGCGTCGGCGTCCACGAATATCTTCAAGTCCATTTGCTCGCGCATCTTGGGGTCACGTAGCGCCATAATCCCCTCTACGACAATCACTTCGCGTGGCTCTATATGAATCGTTTCCTCCTGACGGGTACAGGTGATGTACGAATAAATCGGCTGCTCGATGGGCTTCCCCTCTTTCAACAAAGAAATGTGATGACAAAGCAGACTCCAATCGAATGCGTCAGGATGGTCAAAGTTGATGTTCTGACGCTCCTCGACGGGAACATTACTGCTGTCTTTGTAGTACGAATCTTGGGGGATGACTACCACTTCGCCTTTCGGAAGGCGCTCTATCAGTTTCCTGACTACCGTTGTTTTACCCGAGCCGGTACCGCCCGCAATGCCGATAATAAACATAAAGAAGAGTGTTTGTTTAATCGGGGTGCAAAGATACAATAAAATTCGCATATATGCAAGTTTTTGGCGTTAAAAATAACTTTTATTTGTTCATTTCAAATAATTTTTGTACTTTTGCAGTCGATTTTACAAATTTAACGTATGAAAAAACTTTTATTAACGCTTGCAGTGATCACATGTATGACAACAGCTTGCACAACTAAACAACAGACAACCGGTATCGACCTCTCTAATCTGGATACGACCGCGATACCACAGAATGATTTTTATCAGTTCGCTTGTGGCGGATGGATGGCCAATAACCCTCTTACCCCCGAATATAGCCGCTTCGGTTCGTTTGACAAACTCGCGCTTAACAACCTTGAGCAGGTCAACGGACTTATTCAGGACATCGCTTCCGAGAAACATATCCAAGGCTCTATTGAACAGAAGATTGGCGATGTCTATAACCTTGCTATGGATACTGCACGAAGGGACCGTGAAGGTATTGAACCGGTGCGGAAAATCCTCGATGAAATCGAAGGAATTGAAGCACGTGAGGAACTATCCGCTGCGCTCGGCAAGGCGATGGATTACCAACTATGGGCTATGTATGTTGATGCGGACGCGATGAATAGTTCCATGAATATCCTCAATGAGTATCAGGCGGGGTTCTCGCTCGGAGAAAAAGAGTATTATATAGATAATGACGAGCGCACGCGCGCGATACGGGACGCATACGTTGCGTATGTAGAGAAGATGTTTGGCCTCTTCGGGTTTGACGAGCCCGCAGTCAAGGCGCAGACGGTTCTCCGCCTTGAGACGCGTCTTGCACGCGCTGCATACAGCAATGTAGAGTTGCGTGATCCGCAGGCAAATTATAATAAGATGTCTGTCAAAGAACTTCAGGATCTCGTTCCGCAGGTCGATTGGAAGACCTATTTTGCATCTTTAGGTGTGGAGTTGGACAGCCTTTCGGTTGGCCAGATACCGCACCTTCAGGAGGCTGGACGCATGTTGGACGAAGAGCCGCTTGAGGACCTCAAGACCCTCTTTGTATGGCAGGTAATCGAGGGGGCTTCGTCATATCTCACATCCGAGATATACATGACTTCGTTCGATTTCTACGGGAAAGTGTTATCAGGAAGAGAGGAGCCGAGCCCGTTATGGAAACGTGCAGTCGGTATTGTCAATGGAACGCTCGGAGAGGCGGTAGGCCAGATGTACGTTAAGAAATACTTCCCCGAAGAGAATAAGGAACGTATGCTTGCTCTCGTCCGTAATCTGCAGAAGGCACTGGGTATTCGTATCGAGAACCTTGCATGGATGAGTGATGAGACCAAAGCGAAAGCACTGGAGAAACTCAATGCCATCACCATCAAGATCGGTTATCCGGATACATGGCGCGATTACACAGCTTTGGATATCAATGCCGAAGATACGTATTATGCCAACCTTCAGCGTGCTGCTAAGTTTGAGCAGCAGTATAGTCTCAGTTTTTTGGGCAAACCGGTGGACAAGACCAAATGGTACATGACGCCGCAAACAGTCAATGCTTATTATAATCCATCCTCCAACGAAATCTGTTTCCCTGCGGGTATTTTGCAGTATCCGTTCTTTGATATGAGTGCTGATGACGCGTTCAACTACGGGGCAATCGGCGTTGTAATCGGGCATGAGATGACGCACGGGTTCGATGACCAGGGGTGCCAGTTCGACAAGGACGGCAACATGCTCAACTGGTGGACAGCAGAAGACAAAGCGGCATTCGATGCGCGTACCAAAGTGATGGAGGAGGCGTTCAACCGCATTGAGGTAGCTCCCGGTGTGCATGCTAACGGAGCCTTTACGCTTGGAGAGAACATAGCGGACCATGGTGGTTTGCAGGTTTCATATCTTGCTTTCTGCCTCAATGAGGAGGCGAAACCTGAAGCGGACAGGCTGCGGCCCCGTGACGGCTTTACCCCTGCTCAGCGTTTCTTCCTCGCCTATGCCAACGTGTGGGCGGGCAACATACGTCCCGAGGAAATTCTGCAACGCACCAAGTCCGATCCTCACTCGTTGGGCAGATGGCGTGTCAATGGTGCTCTCCCGCAGATAAATGCGTGGTATGAGGCATGGGATGTTACTCCTGAATCCCCCATGTACATCGCACCGGAAAACCGCGTAAGTATATGGTAAAAAAGAGCACCAAGTGAAAAGAACCCCGAAAGTTAAGTACAATACTTTCGGGGTTTTTCATTGTGCGGATATTCTCAGTACACGCTGCGGTTATTCTGTGGTTATCTTATTAATTTGTCTATAGTTCGTTAATAATTCGTTAATAGTTCGTCAATAATTCGTGAATAATTCGTGAATAGTTCGTGTGTAATTCGTCGCAAGCTGCATGAAATCAGGAGCAAAGACAGTAATGATTTTTAGAATATTTGCATATATTCCTGCTTTTTTTGTTCTAACTCTTGTGTATGTCATGAAAAAAGTGTACCTTTGCAGTCGCAAAGGTTTTAGGGGATTGTACTAATCATTTGAAACAGAAAAATATGAAATTAGAAGTAAGAAATATTCGTCTAACGGGTGTGGTAGTCTGTACGTTATGCCTATGCGCATTGTTTGGATGCAAAGACAAGAACAAGCCGGATTCGCGCTATGGCGAAGTAGAAAAGCCTTCATGGACTATCCCGTCGGACTATGATTATACCTCGTCAATGACGGCTATCATCCGTGTGGACAGTATGGAATCATCAGCAGATGATATGCTTGCAGCCTTTTCGGGTGATAAGTGTTACGGAATAGCTGAATACAAAGACGGTTTGTTCTATCTTTATATAGCCGGTGGCGGTGAGAGTACCGTGATGCTCAAACTATGGTCCGCTCACTATAAGAATATCTTCGTATCCTCGCCCATCCCCTACGAGAACGATTCGCTGCTCGGAACAGTAGCTGCTCCGTACGTACCTGTATTTACCGTGTCAAAATGAGAGATTGCGCAGGAATTTTTCTCTTAACCGCGGTATTGCTCATGGTATCGTGCAGCAATAACGGTGGACAGTCGGGCGAGAGTATAACGGAAGATCATCTGGTGCAATACCCGGGCCGCACGTTTGAGTATCGGATGAAGTTTAACGACCTTCAGTCGAAAC
The DNA here is from genome assembly GCA_021152555.1 of Bacteroidia bacterium. Taxonomy (GTDB): domain Bacteria; phylum Bacteroidota; class Bacteroidia; order Bacteroidales; family Paludibacteraceae; genus Colicola. The sequence continues at coordinate 27,214 of JAGKVE010000018.1, forward strand.
AACATGCTGTTGCGTCGTGTATAGGTTTGCCCCGTCCTCCCCGTGACCGTCAAGATGCGGCATCGATGCGCAGGCAGTTGGTGGAAGTAAAGACGAATGAGAATTATATCGTTGACAGCCTTACGCACTCCGTTCCGTTTCTCATCCCTTCCGCCAAACGTGAGTTAGACAATATAGGCGCTGAATGGGCGGATATTCTTCACCGCAACGGATTACCTCATTACCGGTTTTACGTCACGAGTATATTGCGTACAGAAACGGATATCCGTGCGTTGCAGCGCAGCGGCAATATCAATTCTGTTACGCAGAGTTGCCACTGTTACGGAACGACGTTCGACCTCGCGTATATGCGTTACGATAAGGTAACGCGTACGCGCGATTATATGCACGAGGATAATCTTAAACTGGTTCTCGGCCAGGTGCTGCTCAATCATCAGCGAGCGGGCAAGATATACGTCAAATACGAATGGAAACAAAGCTGTTTCCACATAACGGTCCGCCAATAATAAAATCATGTCGTTAGCAAAGTTGATAGGACGCGTGTCCCTTGGACTGATAGGGGGATTATCGTGTGTAGCGTTGCTGTTAGTAGTAACAGCGGGCTCTTGACGCCCTGCGTTTCAATTTCGGTATAGGTTACCCGTTCTAATCAACGCTTTTTTTCTTTCTCGCAGACATCTAACAATCCGCATTCGTTACAAACGTCATTGCAATCCTCGGTGTTTGTTGTTTGCGTCAGTTTTTGCGCGTCAGAAGACGTTTTTTCCGCGTTGCGGCATTTGGTTTTAATGCGCTCGTTCACCTCAATAAGGGAGAGAACGATAACCGCCATGATAACAAAGGCAATTAAGGCTTTCATGCTTCTTCAAAATCTTCGACTTTGTCTTCCTCAATGACGAGATTGTCGATGATAAACTGCTGTCGTTCAGTGGTATTCTTACCCATGTAATAAGCTAACAGTTCTTTCACGTTGTCGTCCTTTCTGAGCGTCACCTGATCCAGACGGATACCGGCTCCGATGAAACCTTTGAACTCGTCCGGCGATATTTCTCCGAGCCCTTTGAATCGGGTAATCTCCGGTGTTTTGATTTTAGAAACCGCTTTCTGGCGTTCTTCCTCGGAGTAACAATAAATGGTCTGGTTCTTATCCTTAACGCGGAAAAGCGGCGTTTGGAGAATATAGACGTGTCCTTTTTTGACGAGGTCAGGGAAGAACTGAAGGAAGAATGTGAGCATCAAGAGCCGTATGTGCATACCATCGACATCGGCATCGGTAGCAATAATCACTTTGTTGTAACGCAGTTCGTCCAATCCGTCCTCAATGTTCAGTGCAGACTGGAGACAGTTGAACTCTTCGTTTTCATAGACCACCGATTTGCTCAGTCCGTAACTATTGAGCGGTTTTCCTCGGAGTGAGAAAACGGCTTGTGTGCGAACGTCGCGGCTCTTGGTGATAGAACCTGAAGCCGAAAGACCCTCTGTGATAAAAATACAACTTTCAAGCCTCAAGTCATCATCCGCGTCCTTGGCAGACTTGACAGGTTTGGCATCGTTGAGGTGAATCTGGCAATCACGCAGTTTTGGGTTGTTGACGAGGTTCTTTTTGGCGCGTTCACGTGCTGCTTTCGTCACTCCGGCGATGGCTTTGCGCTCTTTCTCGGAGTCCTGAATCTTTTGCAGCATGATTTCCACTGTCTTCGGCGTTTTATGGAGATAGTTATCCAGTTGCTGCTTGACGAAATCATTGACGAACTTATTGACGGAAAGTCCTCCAGTAGGGCTCATGTCTTTAGAGCCGAGTTTGACTTTTGTCTGGCTCTCGAAGACGGGTTCCTCCACGTTGATGGCTATCGCTCCGACCACTCCGTTACGAATGTCCGCGAGTTCCTGATTTTTATTGAAAAACTCTTTGATAGTTCGTCCGATAGCCTCCCGGTAGGCAGTCTGGTGCGTACCGCCCTGAATGGTATGCTGCCCGTTGACGAAGGAGTAATATTCATCGCCGTTCTGGTCGGTGTGGGTCAAGGCGAGTTCTATGTCTTCGCCCTTCAAATGGATAATCGGATAGAGCGGATTGACCGTCATATTCTCCGTGAGCAAGTCCAAAAGCCCATTTTTGGAAACAAATTTCTTGCCGTTGTAAATGAGTGTGAGTCCTGTATTGAGGTAGGCATAGTTTCGTAACAACTCCTCTATGTAATCATCGCGGAAATGGTAGTTTTCAAAAAGTCCTTTGCAGTCATCAGGCACAAACTCGATGATGGTACCTCTTTTTTCGGGTCCGTTATAGGGCAAAATCCCGCTATCTGAAGTGAGTTTTCCACGTGAGAACTCGGCGCGTCTTGTTTTTCCTTCGCGGAAGGATTCAACGGCGAAGAAAGAGGAAAGTGCGTTGACTGCTTTCGTACCGACACCGTTCAGGCCGACGGATTTTTTGAAAGCCTTGCTGTCATATTTACCGCCTGTATTGAGCATGCTGACCACTTCAACCAGTTTGCCTAAAGGAATACCACGTCCAAAGTCCCGTACGCGAACTTTTCCGTCCACCACGTCCACTTCAATCACTTTGCCTTCCCCCATTCGGAACTCGTCAATGGAGTTATCAATACTCTCTTTAATGAGCACATAGATACCGTCGTCGGAGTGCGAACCATCGCCCAACTTACCGATATACATACCCGGCCTCCGGCGGATATGCTCCATGTCGTCGAGGTGGATAATGTTCTCTTCGCCGTATTCTACGGACGGTGAATTTATCTCGTCAATTTCTGCCATAATCGTACAAATCGGCTGCAAAGGTACAAAAAAAACCTCAAATAACAAAATAAATGGTCACAAAATTTGCGTATATAAATTTTTTTTAGTAATTTTGCGCACTTTTTGTGTGTCGTACGCGTTGTGTACGCGTTCTACGCGTGCGAAAAGGGAGCGAAGGAAGTTGGGTATAGGAAGTGGAAGGATTCCGATTATCTCTCGATAACGACTCGATAACGACTCGATAACGACTCGATAAAACCTCGATAATGGTTCGAGCGCGGTTCGGTAAAAACTCCGGCTCACACTCAAGTAACAAACAACAAAAATAAACGAACTATATTAAAAAAGTGACAAAAAAATGATATTTTACGCTAATGTTGATACATATCCATCTATATAAGGTCGATTGTTAGTGACGAC
>JAGKVE010000107.1 GCA_021152555.1 Bacteroidia bacterium
TCGTAGCAAAATATAACATGGATGAGCCATCTTCCCTCCCTTGTGGGGAGGGCCAGGGAGGGGGTTTACCCCAGGTAGTTCTCTTGGCTTCCGGTTCTGAGGTTTCTACCCTTCTCGCCGGCGCCGAACTCCTCCGCGCAGAAGGCATTCGCCTGCAGATTGTCAGCGTTCCGTCGGAAGGTCTCTTCCGCCAGCAACCGCAGGAATACCAAGACGCCGTCCTACCGAAAGGTATCAAGCGTTTCGGTATGACCGCCGGCCTACCTTGCACCCTCGAAGGTCTCGTTGGTGAGAATGGCACTATCTGGGGTCTCAACTCCTTCGGTTTCTCTGCTCCGTACAAGGTCCTCGACGAGAAACTCGGCTTCACCGCCCAGAACGTCTATGACCAAGTCAAGAAGCTGCTGTAATAAGCCTTCTTACGCCTAAATATGCCTATATAGGCCTAAAGTTGCCTATTCCGGCCTAAAACTGTCTATATATGCCTATAAATAATCCACAAAAGCCTCAAGTTGAAGGAAGCGTGCTACGCCCTGCTAACCGATGGAAGACCTTACTCTTCTACCAGAAAGCGAACACGCTCTTTCAACTGACGGTGGTCTTTTGTGAACGGTTTCTACCGAAATACGGCGACCGTACGGTCGATCAGATGATACAGGCAGCTCGTTCCGGCAAGCAGAATATCATCGAAGGCTCCGAGGATGGCAAAACGAGCACGGAAATGGAGTTAAAACTCTTGAACGTGGCGCGAAGCAGTATTGGCGAGTTACAGGAAGATTTTGCAGATTATATTCAGAGAAAACATCTCCCGTTGTGGGACAAAGCGCACCCGAGATACAATGCGATGCGTTCGTTTACACAGAAATACAACCATTTGGAAGATTACGAACCATATTTCTCCAAATGGAATGACGAGGAAATGGCAAACATCGGTTTGACGCTCTGCCACCAAGTGGATTATATGATGAACAAATATCTTCTATCGTTGGAAAAACTGTTTGTTACACAAGGCGGCATTAAAGAACGGATGTACGCAGCGCGCACAGGTTACCGAAAGGCGCAAGACGAAGAATATCAAAGACTTGTCGCAGAAAACGCAACTCTTCGCGCACAACTTGCAACCGCTCAAGAAGAAATAGCCCGACTGCGCAAACTCATTAATAAAAACGATTAATATAATATTCATACCCAAACAGACCTAAAAGTTGCCTATTCCGGCCTAAAGCTGCCTATTCTGGCCTAAATATGCCTATTTATAAAAACGCCTATGGCAAAATAAAATAATCGTCCCTCTCCGAGCGGTGCTTCCGAGCACTCTGGGAAAGGAGAAAGAAAAAATCTGCATCAAAAGTGCAGATTTTTTTGTGCAAACTCGATTTTTACGACAATACCCTTGCATATATCAAAAAAAAGTAGTAACTTTGCAGCCGAAAGTTGCAAAGACATGAACGAGAAACGGTTAATTGACATATTTGATAGTATCCGCGATGTCGGCTTCTCGGCTCATACACTACAACTGATAGATAACTATACAAACGATATACTCAATGGAAGAACAAATCTTGATCGATTTAATCAACAAGAGCATGCAGGCCTCTGCCTTGCAGATTCGCCGCTCATTGGGGCGTATGCGAAATAGACGCTAAACAAGAGGAGTGCGTAGAGCAGTGGGCACGTGCTAAGGGAATTTGGTTCTCGGACCCCGAAAAAGTGTTCAATGCTATCTATGGTCCGATAATAGCTAAAGGAGCTGAAGCAAAAGTGTACTATAAGTCCGGTGACACCTCTGTTGTCAAAGAGCGTACATCCATCTATGCGACATTAGGTAAAGCGTTAGAAGCGATAGTGCTCCACAATGCTTTGTTTCCGGAAACGCAGATGACCACTATTGGCTTTACGCGAGACTCGGATGGCTTGTTCCGCATTATTCTCACGCAACCGTATATCGGTTGTCAAAGACTTGCCACAAAAGCGGAGATTGACGAGATGGTTGCGTCCAAAGGCTTTCATGACAATGGAGACGGCAATGGTGTGAACTATATTAGCGACAGATTGCACCTTGAAGATATGCACCCTGCAAATGTGTTCATTGATCCGCAATCCGGCAAGCCTATTTGTATTGATTGCATTGTAAAGTTTATAAAGAAAGAAATATAAATCCCCTCCTTTTCCTAACACTACGAAAAAGGAGAAATGATATAGATTCGTTTGGTATATGATCGATATTTTAAAACAATTCAAAGGAGTTGTTGACATACCCACCGAAAAGGAGAAATTGGATTCTCTTGATGAACAATTTCGCTTAATGGCTAAGGAACTGCTTTATGGTGGCTATTTCCTTATTGAAGGTAAAAAGCGTTTATATTTAGACGATATAGAGTTTTACTATCATGAGGAAATGGCAGATGGATTGAAAGATCCTATAATGTACCATACTAATGAAAATGAAGGAAAGGGGAAAGATATTCCATATTTCGAATTAGGAAGGCTTAATCTTCATGTTTCCGGTGTTGATGTTACATTTGAGAATCCCGATAAACACTATCGCGCTTCTTTCCTAATTCGAGGTTTTCATATCGGCTGTAGTGCATATGATCCTCATGCATATGATTCTCATTCTACGCATGTTTATTCTGAAATGCTTTATATGGGAGTGCCATTAGGCAAAACTATTGAGATAAAATGGGTGAATGAAAAACAACCAGAAAAGGAAACTTATATTCCCAAAGGAGAGTGGAGACAAAATGTGGCAGAGTACGAATATAAAGAAGGAAAATATTCTAAAATAGAGTGCAAGGAGAAGGATTTTGATCCAGATAAGTATTTTCGCTATTCCGGTCATGTATTCAAGAAATGCGCGAGAAAATGGAGATTTAAGAAATATGATATATAAAATTAGAGGACATAGTCCTCTTTTTTTATTGTTAATATCTTCTTCAAAACTTTTAACAATTTTTAACAGAATATTTTGGGAAGTTTGCGAAAAAACATATACCTTTGCACCGAAAGCTAAATAACTAATTATTAACTTTTACTAGTGATGCGTTAACTTTTAAAATATTTTTGTAACTTATTGTTAATAAGTATGTTACAAGCGTTCTTTGACTTTTCGATTTGAAAAATTTTTCGT
>JAGKVE010000076.1 GCA_021152555.1 Bacteroidia bacterium
TTTTGCAGCGAAAAACGCATAACGTAATATTACAATATAATTAAAAACACCAACTAACTAATACTAATCTTAAAAACACAATTCTATGAGTGATTTAACAAGTTTGATGTATGTCGTCTTGGCGGCATCTGTTCTTGCGCTCGGTTTCGCTTACTATTTCTACCGCTCGATGCTTGGAAAAGATGAGGGAACAGAGCTCATGAAAAAAATCGCGTCGCATGTCCGCAAGGGAGCGATGGCGTACTTAAAACAGCAGTACAAAGTAGTAACAATCGTTTTTGTAGTACTGGCTGTCATTTTTGCTATCATGGCGTATTTCAACCTGCAGAACGGAATCGTATGGTTCGCCTTCCTGACAGGTGGTTTCTTCTCCGGTCTGGCGGGCTTCTTCGGCATGAAGACCGCCACTTACGCATCTGCACGTACTGCGAATGCCGCCCGTCAGAGCCTCAATGCCGGATTGCAAGTCGCTTTCCGTTCCGGCGCAGTGATGGGTTTGACCGTTGTAGGTCTGGCTCTTTTGGACATTGCCGGATGGTTCCTCGTTCTGCAAAAAACAGGCTTGCTTGAGTTGGTGGGCGCAGACGCAGACCTTATTACCATTACTACAACGATGCTGACTTTCGGCATGGGTGCTTCTACCCAGGCGCTTTTCGCGCGTGTAGGCGGAGGTATTTACACCAAAGCCGCTGATGTAGGTGCCGACCTTGTAGGAAAGACGGAGTATAATATTCCGGAAGATGATCCTCGTAACCCCGCAACGATTGCTGATAATGTAGGTGATAACGTAGGTGATGTAGCCGGTATGGGTGCCGATCTTTACGAAAGTTATGCCGGTTCTATCCTTGCAACAATGGCGTTAGGTGCTTCTGCTTTTGCGGCTTCGGCCGTCGAAGGCATGCAGATGAAAGCCGTTTTAGCCCCTTCGTTGATTGCAGCTTGCGGTGTTTTGCTTTCAATAATCGGTATTTACTTGGTAAAAACCAAGGAGGGCGCAGGTATGAAAGAACTCTTGCGCGCGTTAAGTATCGGAACAAATACCGCTGCTTGTCTGATAGCAGTGGCAACCTTTGGTATCTTCGCATGGCTGTTCGGCACAGAGACCAGTCAGTGGTGGCAAGTGTCTTTATCCGTAGTAGTGGGGCTGATTGCCGGTATTATAATTGGTCAGAGTACCGAATACTACACTTCTCAATCTTACAAGCCGACTCAGAAAGTCAGTGAAAGTTCTCAAACCGGCCCGGCTACCGTAATCATTAGCGGTTTAGGACTTGGTATGCTCTCAACGGCCATTCCGGTAGTAACGGTAGGCGTCGCAATCATTCTCGCATATCTATGTGCCAATGGTTTTCATGTAGAATTCAGCGCGCAGAACCTCTCAATGGGACTTTATGGAATAGGTATAGCTGCAGTCGGAATGCTGTCAACATTAGGCATTACATTAGCCACCGATGCCTACGGCCCGATAGCCGATAATGCAGGCGGTAACGCCGAGATGTCGGGTCTTTCGGCAGAAGTTCGTCAGCGCACGGACGCATTGGATGCGTTAGGAAACACTACAGCAGCTACGGGTAAGGGATTTGCCATCGGTTCGGCGGCTCTCACCGCGCTGGCATTGTTGGCGTCCTATGTGGAGGAGATCAAGATTGCCCTCATCCGTACGGGAGAAACACTGCCGAACGGGGTAGAGGCCGCAAAAGCCACGCTTGTTGATTTCATGGATGCGTATAACGTCAATCTGATGAACCCGATTGTGCTGGTGGGTATCTTCATCGGATCGATGATGGCGTTCCTCTTCTGCGGTCTGACGATGAACGCCGTAGGCCGTGCAGCTCAAAAGATGGTTGAAGAGGTGCGCAGACAGTTCCAGACGATTAAGGGTATTCTGGAAGGCAAGGCCGATCCTGATTACGCCCGCTGCGTAGCCATCTCCACCAAGGGTGCGCAACATGAGATGCTATTGCCATCAATTCTGGCAATCATCGTTCCTATCATCACGGGTCTGTTGCTCGGCGTAGCAGGTGTGTTAGGACTTTTGATAGGCGGTCTGGCTACAGGATTTGTGTTGGCAGTATTCATGGCAAATGCAGGCGGCGCATGGGATAATGCCAAGAAATACGTGGAGGAAGGCCATTTCGGCGGCAAGGGTTCCGACTGCCACAAAGCAACCGTAGTCGGTGATACAGTGGGTGACCCGTTCAAAGATACATCGGGCCCGAGCCTGAATATCCTCATCAAACTGATGTCCATGGTCAGCATTGTGATGGCCGGTTTAACAGTTACTTATCATTTGTTGTAATCACAACAAGACATAAAAAAAACGTCCTTCGGGGCGTTTTTTTTGTATATATCAAAAAATAGTTGTACCTTTGCGCCGAAAAATAAACTGATTATGGATATCGCATTATTAATCATTGCAGGATTATGCATGTTAGTGGGGATTATAGGCTGTATAATCCCCGGTCTTCCCGGCACTCCCATAGCCTACGTTGGTTTATTGATTGCGCAAGTTACAGAAAGAGTTGATTTCTCTTGGCAGTTATTACTGGTATGGGGAATGGTGACGGTAGTGGTTTCTGTATTGGACTATGTAGTTCCCGCATGGGGAACAAAGCAGTTCGGCGGTACCAAATGGGGCGTATGGGGAAGTACCATCGGCGTTTTTGTAGGACTGTTTTTCGGGGCCCTGGGAGTTATTCTTGGACCATTAGTGGGAGCAGTACTTGGCGAATTGCTCGGCGGTAAAGCGACAAGCGATGCTTTAAAAGCAGGATGGGGCAGTTTTATCGGTCTTCTATTCGGAACAATCCTCAAGCTCGTTTGTTGCGGACTGATGACAATAACCCTTATACAAGCTATTTGGTAGAATTATACCGCTTTAGACGCGCGTGCGTGCCACAGCGCGCGCATGTGTAATAATTAGGGTGTAGGGGAAGGGTAGAACTCTCTTTCGCAGAGTCATTGAACAAGCGCAGGATAACGTCCTGCGCTTGTTGTTTCAATGTGTTTAGTTTAGAAATCATAATTTAATAGTTAGTTTAGGATTAATGGTGAAAGTTGCATTTCAAAATCGAGTGCAAAGGTAGTACATTTTTGTGAACAATGCAAGAAAAAATACAGATTTTAAGTGCAATAAGTGTGAACAGGATTCACACGCACGATGCACAGATTTGTAGCGTCCACAAATAACAGCATTGGCACTCAGTTTAATCAGGACAATCACAATCTTTTAAAAAGAGTAGAGTAGTACCCTTTTCCCAAAATGTTTTAATTTTACGGAACGCCACATGAAGCGCAAAGGCAATGATACTACGCTTGTTGTGCTACACTAACTATCTATAAATCAACAGAAATAAAGATTACTTTAATTCTTACTTTAAGGTTTGCTTTGCTATCCGTTGTGTATTACCTGAAACACATGGAGATACGCTTGGATTATAGTATAATATATTCATTATCTGCATGTTATATGGTTTAATTAAAATAAAATAACATGGTGTGATTTGCCCTTTTGCCGGATGGCGCTCTTATTTTACCGTGTCTGTGCGCAATAATGTTCCACGGTGTCGGGTGTTCACGATTGAAAATGTTTATATTAAACAATATGTTTACGCATGTGAATTTTGTTTTGCAAAAATGTATGCACATATTTGTGTATTTCAATTATTTTTTGTATCTTTGCAGCCGATTTTATAGGTTGGTGTAAAAAACACTGAGAATTGCATATTTGCCGAGCTATCGGTAATTAATTTCAAATATTGAATTGTTAGCAAACTACAATTATGAACGAGAAAGAACGTATCGAACAGGTAATCAGGTCATTAAACTTGACAGCACGGCAGTTTGCCGCAGAGATACATGTGCAACCCGGGACAATCAGTAACATGATGTCCGGTCGTAATAATCCCAGTTATGAGGTTATCAAGCGCATAATGCAGCGTTATCCGACGCTTAATCCGGAATGGCTGATTGTAGGAAAGGGAGAAATGTGGCGCACTGTGCCCGGGTATGAAGCAGAGCTCTTTGACCGTTTGCCGCCTACCGGAACAGCACCTGTAGTGCTACCAATAAAAGAAGAACCGCAGTCTCCTGCGGTTCCTGCCAAACAAATTAAGAATATCGTCGTGTATTATACAGACGGTACGTATGAGGAATTTGTACAAAGTACTAAGTAGTTAAGTAGTTAAAGTAGTTAAGTAGTACTAAGTCAGTACTACCAAGTCCTGAATACTCACTCAAAGAGGCGCTTATTTGAGCGCCTCTTTGAGTACCTCACTAATATCGTGAACGTAGTGAAGTTTAAGACCTTTGAGATAAATATCAGCTATCTCAAGTACATCTTTCCGGTTATCTTCACAAAGGATAATATCAGTTATTCCTGCTCGTTTTGCGGCCAATAGTTTCTCTTTCACGCCTCCGATGGGCAATACTTTTCCCCTGAGCGTCATTTCTCCAGTCATGGCAATGCGCGGTTTGACCATCCGCCTGGTGAATGCGCTTACGAGTGCAGTAGTCATTGTGATACCAGCTGAAGGTCCGTCTTTAGGAATCGCTCCTTCCGGCACATGGATATGCACGGCGGTTTTCTCAAACACTTCCGGCTTGATTCCTAATTCTTTAGCATGCGCTTTCACATAGCCGAGTGCGAGGGTAGCCGATTCTTTCATCACATCGCCTAAATTGCCCGTGAGCGTCAGTGACGGTGTTTTGGAGGCAGACAGGCTGGTCTCTATAAAGAGAATCTCACCTCCAACTTGTGTCCAAGCCAAGCCGGTAACCACTCCGACATATTTGTTGGTTTCCCAACTATCACGGCTGAAACGAGCTTGCCCGAGATAGTTGCGCAGATCATCAAGTGTGACAGAGACATTATATTCCTCTCCTAAAGCCAGTTTCGTATCAATCTTGCGGCAAATCGTGGCGATTTGTCTTTCCAGTGAGCGGACACCAGATTCGCGCGTGTAGTCATCTATGATATGAGCTATGATTTCCTTTTTGAATTTCAACTGGTTAGCCTTCAATCCATGATTTGCCAGTTCCTTTGGAATAAGGTGTCTTTTGGCTATTTCCTCTTTCTCTTCTTGCAGATAGCCGGTCATCTCAATGAGTTCCATACGATCCAAGAGAGGACGTGGAATAGAATCGAGACTATTGGCCGTTGCAATGAAAAGCACATGACTCAAATCATAATCAACGTCCAGATAGTTGTCATGGAATGTGCTGTTTTGTTCAGGGTCAAGCACCTCAAGTAACGCAGAAGTAGGGTCGCCTTTATAATCAGCCCCGATTTTATCTACTTCATCCAGCACAAATACCGGATTCGAAGTGCCGCACTTTTTAATTGCATCAATGATACGCCCCGGCAATGCGCCAATGTATGTACGTCTATGACCCCTAATCTCGGCTTCGTCATGCAATCCACCGAGCGATACGCGTGCATACTTGCGTCCGAGAGCTTCAGCGATACTTTTACCGAGACTTGTTTTTCCGACTCCCGGAGGTCCGTACAGACAAAGAATAGGGGACTTAACCGGATTGTTTTCCTTGTCTTTTTGGGAGCGAAGAGCAAGCTGGCGTTGCACAGCGAGGTATTCGACAATGCGCTCCTTCACTTTATCCAATCCATAATGATCTCTATTAAGCACATCTTGCGCGTGCATCATGTCGAAGTTATCCTCGCTGAAAACATCCCATGGAAGCTCAAGCATGACCTCCAGATAACTGAGTTGCGTGGAATAATCCGGCGAGTGTGTCGGCATGTGTTCCAAGCGCTTGAGTTCTTTTTCAAAGACTGCAGCAACCGCGTCAGACCATTTTTTAGATTGTGCTTTTTCGCGCAGCTCTTTGACAGTCTGTGCGCCTGTGTCGCCCAGGTCCTGTTTGATGGTTTCTATTTCCTGCTGCAAGAAATACTCGCGTTGCTGCTTATCCATCGCCTCATGTGTACGGCGACGAATATCCGCCTTAATTGACTGTTCTTCAGCGTCTTTCTCCAGAATAGCCAGCATTCTCTCTGCGCGCTCCATCAACGAGTCGATCAGCAGCAGTTCTTCCTTCATCTCGGTAGGCATGTGGTAAACAGCACATACATAGTTGAGTAGGGAAGGATTGGAGTTCATATTACGGATAGTCATCTGCAGATCGACCGGCGCGTCCTCCTGATTGGAGAAAATACGCAGGATAGCATCTCTGATAGCAGTAAGCATAGCGTTGAACTGCTTGTCGTTTTTGAGGGGCATTTTCTCCTTGAGGTAGTTTGCCTGCGCAGTAAGACATCCGTTCTGATTAATCTGAAAATCAACGGCTTCTATACGTTTCAGCCCTTCAAGAATCGCCATATGCGCATTTTCTCCCATCTGTGGCATAGGCAGCAACTGAATAACTTTTGCAAACGTGCCGACAGGATATAAATCACTTTCCGTAGGCTCTATAACTGAGCTGTCAATCTGCGTCAACACCAGAATAGGCCGCTCATCTTTTTGTGCTGCGCGAATAAGGCGCAGATTATTTTCCTTAGATACAGCAATAGGCATCATAACTCCCGGAAACACGACATTGTTTCTGATAGGGAGCACGTCATAAAATTTTTCTTTTTGTAAATCTTCCATATGCTATTTTACATAATCACGATTAGGTTTGAAATGGCTATATATTAAATATCACTTATGTCCCATTAAAATCCAAAACCAATTATCTCCAATATTGAAATATAGTATGTTATGGCGATATTTCAAGTGCGACGATTTGTTTTTTCGGTTTATGTCTTTGTGTGCTTTGTACTCGTAGAGTTGTACTAATTGACAGTAAAAGCTGTCTGGAAGCTTGCTTACAAGCAGGTTTTAGTGGCAATTTGTACATGGAGCAACGGCTCCTAAAGCACTCAAAGGGTTTTGTCGGTTTTTGTTGTATATTTAAATTATTTTTATTATCTTTGCAGTCGATTTGACATCTAAGTAT
>JAGKVE010000108.1 GCA_021152555.1 Bacteroidia bacterium
CGATGTGTCGAAACAACTCGCGTTAAGTCTTTTGATTCTGTGCCATATACTACTATCATTTCCTCTGTCTGTAACAAAATCAAACTCAGCATAACCACATTGCGAAAGAGGGTCTATCTTAGCATCAACTTTGACGGATTCCATCCCATCAAATCCATCATCTGGAGTGATAACGGTTTCGCCGTTTTTGTTTATACTAACTACCTTTTCTTGCAATAACGCATCAGTATCTTTGAGGACTGTCGCATCAAGTAATTGCGCTTCTTGAGAAACACTGACCTCTAATGATGACGAACTAACCTCTACATCCAATACATCGTTATATAACTCTACGACTATCATAATACTATGACTTAAGAGATGTTGCCCTTATAATAGCATACTTATCATCAAAATACATATTTTCGAGCGTATCAGTGTCGAATATCTCGAGTTTTACCTCATTACCGGCTTTTAGCGATGCCGTTTGCTCTGGAGTGAATACGAATATACATAATCCGCTGTATCCATCTCCGTAATCAACAGCAACAGAATTTGAAGATGCTCTAAACTCTTCATATTTAGCGTTAATATACAGAGTCGCAGTATATGTACTGCCTATCTTTAGCCCATTTCCGTGAGCTCGAATAACGCATTGAATGCCTTTGTTGATGATATTTGCCATATTTATCAGTAGAAATTAGATGTTTGTAGTAATTTTATAGTGTTTCCGCCAACCTCTATTGCGCTCTCTATTCTGTTATTAGTTGGGTCTTTCATAATGTCCAAATTTAACTTGCTTGTAACTTGCTATGTCGCCTGTTTTACAAATCAACTATCTGTATATCAGTATTGTTTAACTTGCTGAAATGACCAAGTTGCGTCCAAAGCATTTTCGTAACCTAACGAAAAAGGTCACTCCACCGTTATCCATATCTCCTCTCCCCTGTTGTTGGCAGAGGTCAGCAACTGCATAAGGTCTTGCATTGTTACCTTGCTCTCTGTCAGTGTGCCGGGCTGTGTGTTGCGTCCAACCAATATGCAGCCCTCTGTGTCCTTTGCGGTGTTGCCGGCATGGATGCGTATGCCCTCAAAGTGTGGCACATCAAGCAGCAACGGCAAAGGCTTCCCAAACCTTGGTGACCAATTCAATATTACTCTGTAACGCCCTGCCTGGATTGCCGTGCGTCCTTTGACTTTCTTCTCCGTCACAAGGTCTCGCACGGTATCCTCGAGGGTGTCGCAAAAGTACTTATCCTCAATGTACAACTGTCCTATCGTGTAGGACGGCTTGCAGTATTTGCGTAATAGTTTCAGTTCCATATATCACGAACTGCCATATTATTATCGACATGTTCGTGTGTAATTGGGTCTAATCCTTTTATATCCTTGTTCTCAACATTAATACTTGTCATCTCAGCAGCAAGGTTTTTAGCAGTAATTCCTATAGTAGGTAACACATCTGCTAATGGTTTTCCAACAGAATGAAAGCGTTCTTTAAGTTTTTGAGTAGGAGCACCAAATAAAGCAGCATCTCCTTTGGAACGTAAAATTCCAAATCCCTTTTCATCTACTCCACGTTTATACACGATAGCACCAAGTTTTGTTTCGGTGGCCTTTAATTTATTCCTTTCTGCAACTCTTTCGCTTTCTAATATACGTTGCTGTATTAACTCTGCTCTACGAGTTTGAACAGCAAAATAGTTTTGAGCGAAAGCAATTTCCGCTTTTTTAGAGTCACCATTTTGGGCAATTAAATAGCAAGCATAACGAGTTAAATAAATATCATCTACAGCTCTTTGTGCCCCACTACCTAAATCCACCATTTTGCGGACTTGCGCAAAATGGTCATCCGGATTTTCTCCAGCAGATTTACAAGACACCATTGCTTTTTCTATAGCTGGTAAAAAATTACGCCATTGAGTATATCCAAATAGAGAATGTAATTCTCTGGCACTCCAATACTCAACCCCATTTAATTCAGAAGATGCATTTTCAAATCGTACAAATAAATCTTTGATTTCTTGTTCTTTCATAACATTCAAAATCAACATCCCAATAACCAATGCCTATTGTGGCTGTTTGCACCGGTTAAAGGGATGTTATTTTTCCATATCGCTAACAGCCACGAAAGCGAATTGCAGTGCAAAGGTAATGCTTTTGTGGAAATACCACAAATATTTTCGACTATCCAATATGTCAAAGACCACCTGTATTGCGCGTGGAGGCGGAGTCGAACCGCCAGCCTATTGTTCTGCCGTTGAACTATCCACGCTTTCCCGTTTCGGGACGGGGCACCGATTATCTCCCCGTCCTTACTCAGGAATCAAAAATAAACAACAATGAAAGAGTTATCAGAACTTAACCCTTGTCTGCTGCATTTTGTCCGTCCGTGACTTTCAGCCAATTAGACAGCGTCCTGCGTGGCACGCCTTCTAATTCGGCAAGAGAGGTAATCGTTATACCTGTATTTTCCTCTTTCAAGGTGTAATACTTCTGTACCAACATATTGCGGAACGCTTCGGAGTATGTGCGCTTCGGACGTTTTTCTCTTGGTTCGTCCGGGGCAATTTCCGATGACACAGGACAGACGGAAAGGTTTTCAAGTGCTATCTCTATGCCGCCTACCACCTCGTCAAGGTGCTTGTGTCTTTTTATCATATCATCCCGCTCC
>JAGKVE010000077.1 GCA_021152555.1 Bacteroidia bacterium
AGCGGTGTCGGCTAAAGCCGCCTTGTCTATACCCACTCTCGCTTGCGCTCGTTCCCTTCGCCCCCTTGGGGGGCACAATAGTGATGGCCGTGCTCTCGGGTAGGTCGTGCGAGCGAGATGGCCTTAGATGATTTCGCTATCGCTCATCCAAGACCATCTCGCTCGCACTCCACCCCCCTGCCCCACCCTCGCCGAAGGAGAAAGCAAGCGTATGATCCTTCGCTTCGCTCAGTCATCCGCTTGCTTTCTCCTTCGGCTCCCGTGCGCCCCCCCAAAGGGGGGTAGCTCCCATTTTCAATATGCTTTTCGGCAGTTTACTCAAAAAAGTAAAATTCGGGAAGTCGCTCGCTACGCTCGCTTTCCCTCATTTTATCCTTCATTTCTGTTACAACAAAATATAAAAAACATAAACTATGTTAACACGAATTGTTAAAAACGTAAATCTTTTTACCAAAGTCATACCTAATTCATTACTACCTCATTATTTGCTCATATCAAAAACATTTTGTAATTTTGCGGCGGTGGAGAATCCACTGCCCTGTCAGCCACGGCATACGTTAGGTCAGCTTGGTGGATGCATTAGTTGGCAGGATGATATTAATGTAATTATAATAATGTATTATGGCTAAATCTAATTCTTTTTTCGGCCTTCGCCGAGGCAGTACTAAGTCTTTGACTTTCGCAGTCAATGATGGTATGCAAATCACTAAGGACAGGGTTACGCAGGTAAAAAACCCACGCTCTAAAGCTCAGATGGCTCAGCGATGTTTGCTCAAGACTATCAGCTTGGCTTATTCATCAATGAAGAGCATCCTCGACCACTCTTTTGAGGGAGTTACATACGGCGCTCTCTCGATGCGACATTTTCAGTCCATCAATTTTAACTTAGTCAGGGCAGCTCGTTTCACCACTGCAAAGACCATTGGTTATGCAAAGTATGGTGACTCAACTCCAAACCTCGGTCAGTATGTAATTGCACAAGGCTCGCTCAGTCAGCCTAACTTCCAAGCGTTCACAATTGGAGTGCAGGGAAGTGGCATTTCAATAGCCGTTTCAGACGTTACTACTGTTGCCGACTTCGCCACTAAGCTCGGCATCGGCCTTGGTGAGCTTATCACTATTTGCACACAGATTCAGTCAACGAAGAACGCAGTGGCATTTGCTTGGATTCGTTTCACATTGCCTAATGATGCAGCGGCAAACGTTTCTGACATTAAGGTGGAATCGAACCTTTCTGTAGAAGCTTCCTTCGTTAATGGTGTTTCGGCCGTTGTTTCTGTAGCTGACTTCGGAACAGACACTGCAAAGGGAGCTCTTTATACTGCTATCCGTAGCAAGTACGGCGCTAACGGATGGATGCGTTCTAAAGCCGTTCTTAATCTCGTTACAGGTACACTTACCTACGAGGACGAGTACAAAGAGGCTCTCCACACATACCCTACAGGCGAGGAATATCCTCTGAACGGCTCTGACGCTTCGGGCAATGGCGGAGGTGGTGGCGGTATAGAATATTACACCATCGCAGCATCTGCAGACATGGAAGGTTACAACGTCGTTGGTCCAGCTAAGGTAGTAGCTGGAACGGAAGCTGCATTCCATCTCACCAAGACGAGCGGTGGCCAGTTCGAGAAGTGTGACTGGATGGTTGATGGCCAAAAGAAGGGCACTACAAACTCTCCGGAACAGGAGTTCAAGTTTACACCAACTGCAAATTGCACGCTCGTGGCACAAATCTCTGAGGGTATTATATAGTTCGTGAGTTGATAGTTATTTGTTATTTAGGGAAGTCTTTGGACTTCCCTTTATCATTTTACTATGGATAAAAAAGCAGGACTACAATATTTTTGTGCGTGTTTGTTGATCATATCTTCGATATGTCTTGCATTCATAGTTTCGCTAAGTGTCGGAACTATCGAGACATCAATATTGATATACATCGCACAAGCATTTTTGTTAGCTGCATCAATATTTGGTTTGGATTATTATGTACGTAAGTTATTCGACATCCTCGAAACTAAGTCAAAATTGGACGATAGCCGAGTTAACCAAAACTAATTGTGGTTTAAGTAATGTTCCTTCATTGGAGCATATCTTAAACTTACATTATGGTGTAGTTATGATATTGCAGCCATTAAGAGATTATTGTGGGTGCCCTCTCATTTGTAACTCTGCATTTCGTAGTGCAGAAGTTAATAAGGCAGTCGGCGGTGTGTCAAGCTCTCAGCATCTTAGCGGATGCGCAGCAGATATAAGAATTCCAGACAGCAAGAAAAAGCAGGTTTGGGATTTTCTTTCTAAGTGCAAGTACGTTGACCAAGCTCTTGGCGGTCATTCGTTCGTGCATATTTCTTGGAGTCCATTCAGGCAGCCGCGACAATTTTACAAACTTAACTATTACAATTACTGATATGGAAAAGAAACGTTTTTGGATAAGAGTCATCAAAGCAATTGTTTGGGTATTCTTAGGAAGTTCGAGAAAACAGAAAAATGATGATGTTAATAAGAATTAATATCTTGTTCAGTTTTTCGGATTTTATATCCTTCTTGTTACATAACTATTGACAAGTATAAATTGTTTTTGTATCTTTGCAGCGTCAAACGTAAGGGCAACGCAGAGGTGCGACCCCGAGGATAGACAGATGGGTACAGAAAGTGTATCATTTGGAGGAGAGCGTTTTTGGAAAATTCCAATTACCTCTCCTCTTTTTGGAACTTTCTGCCGTCAATGATACACAATTTTTATTTTGGAATTTACAATTTACGATTCAAATTTGCGTACTCGATGGGAAAAATGGATGCTTTCTATGCCCATCCATGAAAAAACCTCTGTGATAGAATTTTAAGCACAACAATTTATAAACAATTAAAATTTATAGTTATGTTAAACGCAACACTTATAGGTAACTTAGGCGCAGATGCTGAGGTTAAGGTTTTAAACGGAAAGGAGTATCTTACTTTTCGAGTAGCTCACACAGAAAAATTCACCAAGCAGGATGGAAGCGTGGTAGAAGAAACAACGTGGTGTTCCTGCATTTCATCTTCTTTTACCAAGCTTCAACCATATCTGAAAAAAGGTTCGAAGGTTTTCGTTTCGGGTGAACTTAAGCTCAGAGTCATTTATCGGCCACAAACAAAAGAAAACATAGTCGGAGTGAACATTAACTGCCGTCATATTGAGCTTTGCGGCACTAAGCCTGTAGAGACGACAATGCCAACGTTATTTACAAACGAAGGTATTGAGGTCGAAACTTCAATGGTGATGATACCTGTTACACCCATCCACGTAGGCACAGAGCTTATTGATAGTCAACTTGCGAAGTATATTGTTAGTGACCAAGGCATAATTGAGAAAAAGGAAGTTATTGATATTTAATTTTAGGGGGGTATGGCCCCCCTTTTAAAATGATACACTATGAGAAGAGCAGTTAATTTAGATTGGTTAGAGATTTATTGCTTGGAGCCTTTAGAAGAGCCAAGAACAATCGAATATTACAAAGAACAAGGTTACGATATAGTCAAGCGTGATTATGGCACACCTGTATATAGTGAGATGTTCACTATACGTAGAAACAAGAAGCCGTATATCGAGATACGCAGGGCACCTCACTCTGTTTTGGGTAAAGGTGGTTTTATGCTTCCAAATGCTTGCCATATAAAGCTATGCAATGAATTTTTATATGGCGAGTCTCCAGTAGATGAAATACGAGCCTTCATGGTTGCTAATGGTCTTGAATATAAATCAATTTCACGCATAGATATTTGCATGGATTTCAATGACTTTGAGGGTGATATATCAGTAACAGATTTCATATCGTCTTATATGGAAGGTAAGATGAGCAAAATCAATCAAAACAAACTATGCGCTCATAGTGTTGATACTTGGACTTCAAGGGTATTCAATTCTCTCAAATGGGGTGCACCTTCTTCTGCATTTTCTACTAAGCTTTATAACAAGACACAGGAGTTATTGGAGTGCGAAGATAAGCCTTGGATTAAGCAAGCGTGGATTGATGCAGGTTTGGATTTAACCAAAGACGTTTGGCGTATTGAGTTTTCTACTTCCTCAGAAGCTCAATCAAGAAAATCTAAAAAGGAAGCAGAGGTCTTTAAGTTGCATCTTTGCCACTTCGAGGATAGGGGCAAGGTTCTGATGCGTTTTTGGGAGCTTTATGAGAAGTATTTTGATTTTAGGAAAGTAGAATGGATAGTCGGCAAAGATGGCGAGAAGAAATTGCAGCGTAAGGACAGATGCAGCCGACCTACTCTTTTGAAGGTCAATCTAAATGACATTGCTTATAAGCCTTCAAGGAATATAACCATTAAGAAGCGTCCAGACAGAGTTTATAAGATAATGATAAACAAATTGGAGAAGTTATTCGACACTCCTAACACTGAATCTACTTACCTTGAAGCCTTCCGAGCTTTAATATTATTCCTAACAATTCGAATGAATTTGGAAATCAAGCAAGTGAAGATTAAAGGATATGAAGAAATGTTCAAGCTCGAAGCATACCGATATAGAATGTCTGAACTTGAACGAGAAGCGAAACTAACTGAAATAGAAAGGAAGGAAAGAGCACAATTTTGGAAGCTCGCTCATAAATACGGATATTCAGTTCTACCATCCGACTTGGAGCTACCCTTCTGACAGGAAAACGTCCGTGCGGTAGTACGGACGCTCGATTTCCAATCACCTATTTATATTAAGCTAAGAGCGGACTAAAAGAAACATAAAAAGAAAAATACAATGACACAGAAAATCTATTTTATCATGTTATTCTTGTTGGCAAATATAAAAAGGCCATATTGGGGTTTATTGTCAGACCAATCTACGATGGCATATTTTGGTACTCGCATCAATACTCAACTCAATGGTAGATGGCTATATGTCTGTTTTTGTTCAGACCAAGAAAAGGCAAAGTTTGATGCTTTAAAGATTTATCCCGATGCTCAGTGGGAGTGCGAGGATAATAGGTATCGGTTTTATGGGTTCAGACTGAACATACCAAAGAAAAAGGAAGAAGAAGAAGAAATAGCGTTCTAAATTTAGACGCAGGGTCGGGGATGAGGATAAGCCCCAAGGCTCGTTACTCTCGCCTTGGTGCACGATCCTCATCTCCGCCCCTGCTTTAGAAGGGTTTTTTAAAGTATTCGAGAAGTGCGTTGTTAATGGTTCTGCCTTTGTTTGGCATGTCCTTCAAGATTTCATAGTTCTCGTTGTCGCACAGGAA
Organism: Bacteroidia bacterium; assembly: GCA_021152555.1. Taxonomy (GTDB): domain Bacteria; phylum Bacteroidota; class Bacteroidia; order Bacteroidales; family Paludibacteraceae; genus Colicola. The sequence goes on from JAGKVE010000077.1 coordinate 5,232, forward strand.
TGTTACTCGTGTCTGAGTTCTGCCGTTCTTAGGCGATTTCTTTCTAATCTGTTTTACTTCCATTGATTTTTCTTTTTGTGACTACCCACAATATTGTAGGTAGTCTGATTTAACATTATGATTATTAACTCTAAGGTAGCCTTCAGTTGTTTTCACGCTCTCGTGTCCGAGTAGCTCTTTGATAGTCATAAGAGGGCATCCATTTCCAAGTAAGTCAGATGCAAATGTATGCCTTAATATATGAGGAGAGTTATAAGCAGCAGTCGAGTGTTTAGTAAGTGCAGCGTGAATTAAGTAGCGTGCTTCCCTGTCTGAGAATCTAAAGAGCTTCCCTTCTGTCGGTCTAACGTTTGCGTTGAGATAGTTCCGAAGAGTCTCGTTATAATATACGACTCGCTCTTTTGCTCCTTTGCCGCTAACATTGATGCTCATCCTATTCTTATCTATATCTGAGAGTCTAAGGTTCAGTACTTCGGATATTCGAAGGCCTGTATATCTGATTAGAGCTATCATAGCTCTTACTTCGCCATTAATGCTTTTGTCGTTGAGCGTAGCGGCAATCTCTTCTACATTGATGGTATGAGGTATTCTCTTTGCGAGTTTCGGTGTTTCCAAGTATCTTATGTTCTTGTCAGTGTCAAAACCTTTGTGTCGCAGCCATCTATAGTAGCTCCTATAAGCAGAAGCCATCAATTTTTTCGTAGATGGACTAAGACGTAGCGCATCGAGATAAATCTGAATGTCATTTAGCGTTGCCGCCATCTCTACTTTTCCGACCTCTCTCAGATAGAGAGAGAGGTCAGAAAGATAATGTCCGTAGGACTTGATTGTGTTGTTGCTATATCCTTTTGTCTGTTGGAGATAGCGAAGATACTCTTGTACCATAGTTTTAGCTTTTAATGATTTCTATAAATTTATGTATGTCTGTTATGTTGTCAACATAAGTAGTATCGTAGATGAGCTGATTTATATGTATGCCTTCGCTTGTATTGTCAAACAATGTTCTTCGCTCATCTTCGCTTAGCTCTAAAGGGTCAAAATATATATCAACCCATCTTTCACTTGGAGCTTTATATACTCCTTTCTTGATAAAGAGTGATCTTGCACCCGATGTTGATAACTCATAAGTTACGCACATTGTTTTGTTTTCTCTGTTCTCCATAATTCTATTTATTTAAGTGTTATAATTGAGGTCTGTTTTGTGGGGGTCTTTCGACCCCCGATTAATACTATTCTTCTGTTATTGCATCAAGGATTTTTCCGTCAAGGTCTGCAAAGTATCTATAACGTTGAAGCAGTTTGATAAGAGTTGGTGTTTCTGTAGCTGATATGTATTTTATGAAGTTTTGTACCTCTAAATAAATACCATCGGCATCCGATTTAGCATCAATAGAGGAATGTAAAACTACATAGTTGACAATTTCCAATGCCATTTCTGCTTCGTCTCTGCTAAGAATAAATGTTTTGTCTATCATAATCTAAGTTTTTTAAAGGGTTATACTTATATCTTTCTACTTGCAAAGGTACGACTTTTTTCTGATATATGCAAATATATTAAGTTAAACAACCTAAATATGTATGTATATATACG
>JAGKVE010000019.1 GCA_021152555.1 Bacteroidia bacterium
CCCCTCAGGAGAGGGTAATACCAGCCCGATGACACCATTGATTGCAATGATGGCAAAGAGGGTATAAGCCAACATGATTACCGACACATGGATTCCAAGCAGTGGTGTTTGCAGCACGGGTTGCAAGGGCGGCTTGGGTGTCACCACTTTTGTCATGACGGCAGCAAGTGCGAGCGCGAAGACCGCTAAGGCTATAAGACCGGCACAAGCGCCTGTAAGACCGCTGCGCTGTAGGACCCTGTAGGACCGACGCAAGCGTCTGAAAGACCGCTTTGCTGTAGGACCGGCTTCGCCTGCAAGACTCTTCAGGAGTGCGCGGAAGAACGTATTCTTCCGGAAGAAGAAACCAATCATTCCGATAAGCAGTAAGGCGTATCCGGCATAGGTGATGCCAATTCCCCACGGGTCATAGTTGTAGGTCAGGACGACACCGCTGAGGTCACTATCATAATCCGTCTGGCAGAACCGGAATCCTTTGTATTTGAGAGGTTTATTCATCCTAACAAAGCCGGTATCCACAGAAGAGAGTGAAACCCCACCCGACCTCCCCTCAAGGGAGGAGGAACGATCAAGCAGGCGCAGTTCGGTGATGTAATCGGCAGGATTGCCTTCTGCATCATTGACAACCTGAAAATCCCAAAGGAAGAGTGAAACGGAATGATGGATTGAAGGAATGATGGATTGATGAGTTAATGTCTGCGCCTTGTCTGCGCGCAAGTGTACTTCTCCTTGTTCGCCCAAAAAATGCGTTACACACGCTCCGGTGACAATAGTCACAAGAGCGATGTGCAACAAACCAGTGAAGAAGTTCGGTCTCAATCTGAAAGGAGACCACATTTTGGGGTTAATCTTTAACATTTGAATTTGTCAGATTGCATTAATAAATTCTACGATAGCATCTCTATCCTCTTTGGAGAGTTCCCAGAATTTCTGCGTTGGGTAATATGCGTCCGACTCAGAACTATATCCATGCCACATAATAGCCTCAATGACATTACGCGCACGTGTATCGTGGAGTCGAGCTTCATAGGTATCGCCCGTTGCCTTTTTGTGCAGTCCTCTTCCCCATAGCGGCGTAGTACGACACCAACCTGTGCGGATGTCGTTTTCCATATGGAGTTTATGCTGAATCATATCGGTATAAGGCCAGATTTTCTGGTTGGGATAGCGTGGCAGTTTTCCGTCTCCTGCTTTGAAGAAGCCATTCGGGTCACGAACCTCGTCGGGGCCAGTAGTCCAAGTAGGCCGGTGACAATAGTCACAGCCTATTTGAGAGAAGAGTTCTTTTCCGCGCAATACTTTCGGGTCATTGACGTTACGCGCCGCCGGAACCGCCAGACCGCGGTGCCAAACCATGACTTGCGTAAACTCATCATCGGTCATTTCAGCCGGAAGAGTTTTGGAAGTCAGGAAGCGATAGATATTGGAATCTTTCTCTGCAGTCCACCATTCGGGGTGCTCCTTATTGGGGTCAATCTGCGCGATATATTTCTCAAACCCAGCCTGCACCTCAGGGTCTTTAGCGGCATACTCCGCATAGATAGTTCCGTTGAGGTCGAGGTAATGGTATCTGCGGTCATAACGCGTGACGTTGGTGATATTCCATATAGCGTTAGCTCCTGCGGCATCTTGCAGCGGTCCCCGAGAGAGCGCATAGGTAAAGCGCTTAGGCCCCCACTGCGGGTCGTTCTTGTAATATCCCGTTTTTACCATACCTCCTGCATAGATGGCAGGGTTGAGACCGTTTTTGAGTTTCCCGTCCGCCTCTTCTTTGGCATACTGAGCGATGATATCCTCATCGGTAATAGCGTCAAGCAGCCCTGTACCATAGACACCGATGGTGTTCTCAAGGAGCACCTGATATCCCTCTGTAGCGAGCAATCCGTCGGGATCGCGGTATCCCTGATTATAGACATAGACAGCGGTGTTCGGCATGTGAACTTCCGGGTAACGGAGTTCATATGTTTCGCCATCCGGGAATCTGTTGCCGTGTTCATCGGTAGCATTTTTCCACGTTACCGTAATCTGGTCCGGGTCTAGCGGCGCTTTGAAAGGCTCTGCCCCGAAGAGTTGCGGCATACCGGCGAGCCAAGGCACATACGCCTGTGCTGCAGGATTGATAACCACGAGTAATGTACCGTTCCCCTGGTGAGCTGCATCATATGTACCCGCGGGGACAGAAGCTCCATGCGAGTAGTTAGGATGGCAATGCTGGCAGGATGCACGCACGTAAAGCGGTCCGAGTCCATGCTGGCGACCGGTAGCATTGGTTACGAAATCTTTCTCCGCAATATTATCTCCCTGTGCGAATGGCGCGCCCATACCGGCATTATCGGTAGCGGGTGTGGGTTGGCGAAATGCCATAGAAGAGGTATTCGTTGTAGTACCTAACTTGCCACCAGTGTAGTACCAGTCCGGCATATCGGTTTGCTGCTCTTCTTCGCCGTGTTTACACCCGACGAAGGCAACAGCCGTTAAAGCAACCAGAAATAAAATGTGTTTTTTCATATTGTTTTGTTTTGTGTCTTGTAACATTTCTATATGTCAATGGTTATTTTGCCAAGAGCGCCAGCACTTCGTCATCAAGCACTTCCTCAAGTTCTTTTACTTTGTCGATGGCAGCACCTACCTTGGCATCAGTGGGGTTATGCTCGAAATCCACAATAGCCTCGATGGCTGTGATTGCCTCCTCAATGGCTTTGCGCACATTGGCGTCGAGTTCTGCATCCTGGCGATAGACATAATTGGAGATGGAGTAATCTCCGGCTTGTGCGCCGCAGTAAGCATGCTGGATGGAACGGATATTGTCCGCAAAATCGATGGTTGATGTACAACTGTACGGGCTCTCCAGATAATCGGGGTCCTTGGCGGAATATGGGTTACCCATCTTCACATCAGCAACCTCTCCGGCTATATCCACACATCCAGCGATGATTTCTTCCGCAGCGGCTTGATAGGTCACATACATCGAACCGGGTTTGCCAGCATTAATCATCTGCGCTCCGTAGTTATCTTCAAAGAGATCCACTTCTCCATCTTCCAACAGTTTCATCTTCGCGTCGCTCACTTTGCCTGCCCAAGCATATTCGAGGAGAATGGACTGTTGTGCCAAGTCCTCAACGATACCTAACAGATAGACGGCTTCAGGTCGTGTGAGGTTGGCCGCATGCGTCTTACCGGTACCCATAGCACGCCCGCCTTGCTCAACGGATTCGAAGAGCATATATTCCGCAGCATGGAAGCCCTTGAGGGCGTAACCGAGTTTGTCTCCCACGTATGCACCGCCTTCTTCCTCAATCTGTTTCATTTGCGCCTCGTTATGCAGCAGAGAGTTCATGGCGTTGAAGTCCAGAGGCCAGGAGTCAATGTGCGGGTCGATAGTGTGTCCGGCAGCCGGTCCATAGAGGAAAGCCTCCGATTGCTCCCAGTACTTGCGCATAGCTCGCCAAGTTGTTCCGGCAGATGCCATCAGTTCGCTGTAATCCTCGCCAGCATCCACTTTAGCGAGAATCTGTTCGCACTGACCAAGCAGCGTCATGCCTTCATCCGCCATCGCGCAGTAGGTAGCAATTACCGTGTTGTTCACATAAGGAGCCATAGCACGTTGAAGTGCATCTTCTTTGTCAGAGGAGACATCCGTACTTCCTCCTTTGTTGCATGCAGCCATCGCGATGACGCATGCGGCACATAGTGCCAATTTAAAAATTTTTTTCATAATTACGTTAGTTATTTGTTATTAATAAGTTGATTTTTTTCGTTATTTTGTATAAATGACGTTATAGGAATCACCCGGTAATCACCCCGTAATCACCCCGTAATCACCCCCTTTTGAGTGCATCATAGCCGGTAAAATCCTGCATAAACGATGCCGACAGCAATCTGCGGTTCATCATTGTAAATCTTTCCTTTCGTTCCATCGGCTCTTGTGCCCGGTTTGAGGATTCCGTATGAGAACTCCGCCTTGACGGCAATCTGCTTAATGGGAAAATAATTGATTCCTACAGCAGCCCGATGCCGTCCACACCAAGCATACATATCTGTAGGCTTTCCGTCATACCGGAACATCGAGTCATAGTAGTCGTAGCGGGCGAAGAGGTAGAATTTTTGATTCTTAGCCTGCAGTTTCTGATTAAGGCTAAAAAAGTCGTATCCTGCTTCAATGCCTGCTGCGAGAGCGTCAGATGCGACCCACTGCTTGGAAGAGACAGAGCCTTTTCGCATAGCAATATTGTATTGCGTAATGGCCGCAGCATCAGATAGGTGCCCGTATGTGAAGCTGCCGCGCAGAACAAATCCGAAATCGTCATAAGCAAAATCGAACGCACCGATACTGACCGTTCCTTTGACATCTTTGTAGGCACTGGCATCGAGTTCCACATTGCTCTTGCTGAGTGTGTTGCGGAACGAATTGCCGCAGTAGCCGCTCAACGACAGGCGTAACCCCCTAACACCTGTATAGTCCACGCGTGCTGCTCCGGCAAAAACGTTCGCTAACTTAAACTCATACGGGCTTCCTGCTCCCGGTTTAACCCAGTTTTTGCGGTTAAACCGGTCACTATCAAGTCCAGGCAAAAACATTGCCTGATAGTGCCATCCGTTAGGCGTAGAGCCCATGAAAGTGAGTGCGACTTCATGCCATGTAGAAGGAATGATTGTGAAATCGCCCTCGTTACGATAGACCCCGAAATACTCTGTTGATTCATGGTGTGCATTGAGGCCTCCGACAGGGATAACCTGCATACCGGCGCGCAGGATAGCATAGCGGTTGAAGGCTTTCTGGAGCCAGAACTGTTCAAGCGCGACTTCGCCTCCTCTTTCAATCTCGGATTCATATTCTCCTCCTTCTTCCTCCTCTATCTCCACCGCGGCCTCCGTGCCTCCATGTTCGAACTCAATCTCCGTGCCGACCGACCAGCCTTTTCCGAAGTCGTAGCCCATATAAATAACGACGTGCGGAAGATCAAACTCTCCGTAATGGTCTCCGGCAAAACGTTGCGGGTTCTGCCCATAGCGGAGGTAGTTATTCGAGAAAAAGCAATGTTTTGCAGTTATTTCTCCATATCCTCCGATAGTAAACCGTCCGGCTCGTTTTTTTTCATTCTCAGTCGACATCTGCGCAATTTCTGTTCGCGCGGAATCCACAGCCGTAGAATCTACACGCTTTGTAGCCCCCGAAACAGCGTCCACTTTTGAGGCACCGGAAACGGCATCTGTTTCTCCCAATTTATTGGGAATGTTCGTTTTCTTCTCCAGACGTTCAATCCGTCGGATCAGCGACTGCAGGTCGGCAGTGCTCACCTTTATACTATCGTCCGCATTTACAGTTAATGCGCACATTATCAACGAGATAAAAAGAATACATTTTCTACCCATGATTCACTTTTTTTATTCAATTTTAACAAGTGCAAAATTACATCTTTTTTCCAAAACAGGCAATCCCCAAAAATAGTGAAAATGGTTCGCACTATTGCTCATGTCGCATTTTTTTTGTAATTTTGCAGCAAATTTGCAAAATTACGTATATGTACAAGTCCACAGACAAGATTTGCGACCTGATGTCGCGTGAGGAAGACGCAATCCAAATAATCAGTCGTTTCGGTTTGGAAATGGGTGTAGGCGAGAAGACAATAGGCGAAGTATGTGAGGTACATGGCGTTCACACACCGACGTTCCTTGCAGTTGTCAATTACAAGGTTTTTCATCATAGCGTATTACCAGAAGAGATAGATATCCCTACCCTCCAACGTTACCTGCGCAACGCGCACACGTATTTTTTAGATTTCCGTCTACCGCGGCTACGCAGGGAGTTGATAGAAGCGATTATACCCGCCGATCCGACGACTAAAATCCCCGGACTGATATTACGATGCTACGACGAGTTTGTGGATGAAATCCGCACCCACATAGAGCACGAGAACGAAGGTCTGTTTGACGAGCACGAACACGATGACCAGCGAATAACCGACAAGTTGACAGAGATTAAAAACCTGATTATCAAGTACTATCCCACCAATCCGTCGTCCACAGAAGGGACCGTAACATACACGCTGATAAGCGTGATGAGCAATCTATGGCACACCGAACAGGATTTTGCAGACCATTGCGCCATAGAGGACGATATACTACGTCCTGCTCTTACAAAAGTACAGCCTCATAGTCATCGCCGCCACCAACTGCCGGAGACCGAGGAGTTGTCCGGACGGGAACGCGATGTGCTGGTTCAGGTTGTGCGCGGTCTGAGCAACAAAGAGATAGCCGACGTGTTATGTATCTCAACTCATACAGTCATCTCCCACCGCAAGAACATCGCCCGCAAACTCAATATCCATTCTACAGCGGGTTTGACCATCTATGCGATAGTCAACAAACTGGTTGATTTGAATAGTTTAGAATAATTTTTGGGGGCATTTCTGTTATAAAATCAGAATAAATTTGCATATATGCAAAAAAAAAGTGTATATTTGCAGCCAAATTGCAAAATCCGATGGCAGTTCTTCATATGCGATGCGGAATAGTGATAGTACTTGCGTTAGTTTGTATGCAATGTGTACAAGCAGCCAACAGCGTGCAAAGTATCAAACTCCCTCAGGTACGTTCACTGGAAGCCAAAGGTTGGCAAATTCAACATTCAGCGATGTCCTTCGACTCGCTAAGCATTTATATTTCAGCTAAGACTCCCGAAAGCGACAACTATGATTTATACGTTCTGCATGCAGAAGGCTGGCGATGGGGAAATCCGCAGCGCCGATAGCCACATCCGGCACTCCCTCTGCGGCGGCATTCCTACGATGGCTTTCTTGCGCCAATAGCGGTCTATTCCAAAGGAGAGAAAGTGGTTCAGAAAATCATAGGTACCCGATATGTTATCGAACAAGGCACCTATGTCTTTTTTCTTTTGACTGATGAGGGTATCTGTTTCCATAAAGATATCGAGATTTACGAATTACGATTTACAGCATAAGGAATACCCCGCCGGAGATGAGCAGCGAGCCGATGAGTACGCGCAAGGTAACTTTCTCGTGCAGGAAGATAAACGCCAAGAGGATGGTGAAGACGATGCTCAGTTTGTCGATAGGCGCAACGCGCGACACATCGCCCAGCTGCAACGCCTTGAAATAGAACAGCCAACTCAGTCCCGTGGAGACGCCCGATAAGATAAGGAAAAGCCATGTGTGCCACGTGATAGTGGTGATGCCCTCTGCCTTATGACCGAAGAGGACTATGCCCCACGTGAGCAAAAGAATGATAGTCGTGCGGATAGCCGTAGCCAAATCAGAATTGACACCCTGTATCCCCACCTTGGCGAAGATAGCAGTTAACGCGGCAAAGAATGCCGACAAGATTGCATAGATACGCCACATATTTTTAAATTATGAATTAAGAGCAATAGTTCGTGAATATTTTTTAAATAAGTTTATTTTGTGATAGTTAAGTACTATCGGACTATATGTTATAAGTTCGTTGGCTTTGAGCAAACCTGTTTCCCAGTCTCTTTCTTTACCGGTAAACTTATACCGTTCGTCATAGCCATAGGGAACTTGGTTGTCTATTAGTTCACCATAAGCGGCACGTTCCCCTTGTTGCTCATCCTCGTATATATAACGCGCCACCTCATAGCGTGTTTTCACCTCTGCAATCTTTACAGAGTTAACCACATACCCTCGTGCCTGCTCTATAAGCGCAGAAATTCGTTCAAAGAGGGAGTCTATCCTTTTCGTTGGTTCCATATCTGCCATAGTCTTATTCATGCCGCAAAGGTACTATAAATTTTTCATTTTCGCAAATCTTTTGCAAGTTGGGGGCATAAATATGTAATTTTTGTTCGTTTTGGGTCAGAAAATCGGCATTTTTTCTCTCGGTCATCGCTCGCTCATCTCTCGGTCATCGCTCGGTCATCGATAGGTAGGGAGGATGGTGAATTTCGGAGAGTATCAACGGGAAGAAAACGCGCTCACGGAGGCAGCGCGCACAGGACAACGAAGCCGACATCCGATGTCGGGGAAAAGAAGAAAGAAACAGCCGCACATAGATATGCGGCGCATAAATGCTACTAACGGCATAACATGCCGGACAATTGACATAGACGCGATGCTGACGCATAGCGCAGCAGACGAACGACAACCCCGCATACCATGCGGGACAATTGACGAAAGAAGGGAAACGCGCTAACGGAGGATATCGGCAATTAGCCGACATAATGCGAAGAAGAAGGATAAGGGTAGCGGAAAGGAAATAAAAAATCCGCCAAGTTGGCGGATTCTCTATTAAGGCGCTACGCGGTTGATGTCGCGGGGGAACATCGAACATTCCTTGACATTGGCGATGCCTAAGAAGCAAGCCGTGATACGCTCCAGACCGATGGCAAAACCGCCGTGAGGAGGCATGCCGTTCTTGAAGGTATCAAGGTAGAAATGGAACGCATCGGGGTTCATGCCACGACGGATCATCTTCTCGCGGTAGTCGGCTTCCTTATGGATACGCTGGCCGCCGGAGGTGATCTCCAAGCCCCTCATGAGGAGGTCGAAGCTCAGCGTGAGCGACGGGTCCTCGGGGTCGTCCATCGCGTAGAAAGCGCGGTGCTCGGACGGGAAATGGGTCACGAACACGAAGTCCGAACCGTATTTCTCCTTGGCGTACTTGCAGATAGCGCGCTCCTCTTCGGGGGCGAGGTCATCCTCGCCGCGGTGGTCCGCTTCACAGAGTCCGTTCTCAAAGAGTATCTCATGCACCTCACTCAGCTTCCATGCAGGAACTTGCTCGGGGAGCACGGGGTTGACGGCATTGAGCAGTTGAAGCTCATGTGCGCAGTCTTTCTCTACCGTTGCGATGATATGACGCAGAAGAGCAGCCTCGAGAACCATGACATCTTCCTGACCGCGAATGAAGCCCATCTCCACATCCAGCGAGATATACTCGTTGAGGTGGCGCGATGTGGCATGTTTCTCAGCACGGTAGGCAGGTGCTATCTCGAATACGCGCTCGTACACACCTACTCCAATCTGCTTATAGAACTGTGGGGACTGCGCGAGGTAAACCTGTTTTCCGAAATAATCCATTTTGAAGACGTTTGCACCGCCTTCTGCTCCTTCGGAGACAATTTTCGGAGTGAAGATCTGGGTGAAGCCGTTGGCTGCAAGGAACTCGCCGAAAGCGCGTGCTATGGTCGATTGTACTTTTAGAATCGCCATATCGCGCGGGTTACGGAGAGTAACCTGGCGGTTATCGAACTTATAACGAAGGAGTGTCTCCTCGTCGCCGAACTTGAGGGCATTCATATCAACCACTTCTGCAGTCGTCGGGCGAGAAAGGATATGTACCTCAGCAACAGCAATCTCAATGGTATTGTAGAAAGCCGCGGGGTCCTTGATTTTCGCCTCGTTGACCGTTCCTATGAGTGTAATCGCCATTTCACGGCAAAGCGCATTCATAGCAATTTCGTTGCCTGCCTCGTCGAAGAACTTGGAAGTCTCATTGGAGACCACCGCCTGCAGCAGCCCGCGAGACTTGCGCAGTACGATAAATCCTCCCCACTTCGTAACGCGTACATTATGGATCATGCCGGAAACAGAAACAGATTCGCCAACCTTAGCGTTGGCGAGATCTGTCACGTTTTCATTATGTTTCGTTGCATCCAAAAACATAGTTTTAACGATTTATCGACATATCGATATTTCGATATTCGAAGTTCATTACTCAGCAGCGGGAGCTTCAGGAGCCGGCTCAGCAGCAACTTCTTCTACTGCTTCTTTCACTGCCTTTTTGCCGGCACGACGGGTAGCTTTCTTAGTTGCTTTCTTTGTTTCTTTGAGCATATTCTCGTTATAGTCAACGAGCTCAATGATACACATTTCAGCAGCGTCACCCAAACGGAAACCGGTGCGAAGGATACGTGTGTAACCACCCGGACGATTAGCGATCTTCTCTCCTACATTCTGGAAGAGCTCGGTAACGACCTCTTTTTGCTTGAGCAGAGAGAAAGCCAAACGGCGGTTATTCATGTTATCCTCTTTTGCACGAGTAAGGATAGGCTCTACATAAATACGGAGCGCTTTCGCTTTAGCCAGCGTAGTGCTGATACGCTTATGCATAATCAGCGAGCATGCCATGTTAGAGAGCATAGCAGCACGGTGGTTAGCTTTGCGGCTAAGGTGGTTAAATTTTTTATTATGTCTCATAAAAAATTCTAAATTAAAAATTAAAAATTAAAAATTAGTCCAGCGCTCTGTAGCGCGAGATATCCATACCAAAGGCGAGACCATTACGCTCAAGCAGTTCATCAAGTTCGGTGAGCGATTTCTTACCGAAGTTACGGAACTTGAGCAGGTCAGCACGATGATACTTAACGAGTTCGCCAAGCGTTTCTACCTCAGCAGCCTTCAAGCAGTTAAGTGCACGTACGGAAAGATCCATATCCTGTAGTTTCTGGTTAAGGAGCTGGCGCATACGAAGAATCTCTTCGTCAAGCGCATTGCTATTTTTCTTGGTTTCCTCCTCAAGCACGATTCGCTCATCAGAGAAAAGCATGAAATGGTAGATAAGAATCTTAGCTGCCTCGGTAAGCGCCTGTTGTGGGGCGATAGAACCGTCAGTAGTAATCTCAATTGTCAGTTTTTCGTAGTCGGTACGCTGCTCGACACGATACTGGTCAACTGAAATCATCACATTACGGATAGGTGTGTAGATAGAATCGATAGCGAGCGTTCCGATGGGGTCGTCCTTTTTGCGATTCTCATCACCAGGCACATATCCGCGACCTTTGTTAATAGTAATCTCAATCTCAAAATCTGCGGAGTCATCCATTTCTGCGAGCTGTAACTCAGGGTTCAGGACCTCAAAATTCTGCAGCACAGTATTGAACTCTCCGGCGAGGAACGTTTTCTGTTTATGCACGTGGAGTTTGACCGTTTCAGTCTCCTCCTCGATACCCTCCTTATGGAGGAAACGCACCTGCTTAAGATTAAGGATAAGGTTGGCAACGTCTGTGATTACTCCGGGGATCGTAGCAAATTCATGATCAATACCACTGATCTTGACAGAGCAGATAGCATATCCCTCAAGGCTGCCAAGCAGCACACGACGGATAGCATTGCCTATCGTAATTCCGTACCCCGGCTCGAGCGGGCGAAATTCAAAGATACCTTTGTTCGCACTCGAATCCAACATTATCACCTTGTCAGGTTTGATGAAATTTAATATTGCCATGAATTTAATTATTATTTAGAGTACAACTCAACGATTAATTGCTCCTTAATGTTCTCAGGAATTTCTGCGCGTGCAGGAACATTAAGCAACTTGCCGGCTTTTTCGCCTTCATTCCATTCGAGCCATGCGTATTTAGCATGATTGAATCCCTGGAGCGACTCATTGATAACTTCAAGAGATTTAGCTTTCTCACGAACAGCTACCACCTGGCCGGGATTAACATGATATGAAGGGATATTTACCACCTTTCCGTCAACAACAATGTGACGGTGGCTAACGAGCTGACGTGCTGCTGCACGAGTCGGAGCCATACCGAGACGATAAACGATGTTATCCAAACGGCATTCCAGAAGTTGAATAAGGATTTCACCGGTAATACCTTTGGTACGTGCAGCCTGTGCAAAGAGAAGGCGGAACTGACGTTCAAGAACACCATAGGTGTATTTGGCTTTCTGTTTCTCTGCGAGCTGAGTACCATACTCAGAGTTTTTCTTACGACGGTTAACGCCGTGTTGTCCGGGTGCATACGGACGTTTAGCGAGCACCTTATCCTCGCCGAAGATGGCTTCACCGAAACGGCGGGCGATGCGTGATTTTGGGCCAATATATCTTGCCATAATTGTTATATTTTACGTTAAAGGGTTTAACTTAAAATGTTGTTTTCGTTGTTTTCGTAATCTACGTAAACTACATAAACTACGAACACTACGTTTACTTATACACGACGACGTTTCGGAGGACGGCATCCGTTATGCGGCATCGGAGTAACGTCCACGATTTCTGTGACGTCAATACCGGCAGCAACGCATGCACGGATAGCAGATTCGCGTCCTTGTCCAGGACCCTTAACGTAAGCCTTTACTTTACGCAATCCAAGGTCAAAAGCGACCTTACAGCAGTCAGCGGCTGCCATTTGGGCTGCGTACGGAGTATTCTTTTTACTGCCACGGAATCCCTGTTTACCAGCTGAACTCCAGCTGATAACCTGGCCATCACCATTCGCAACAGTAACAATTACATTATTGAAAGAAGACATCACGTGAAGCTGGCCAACACCATCAATCTTCACTACGCGCTTCTTAGCTGCAATAGCTTTCTTTGCCATAATTGATAGATAATTTTATTAGTCGAAAGTCGAAAGTCGAAAGTCGAAAGACTAACGATGCGGCCTCCAACCTGGTTGTTAACTAAATCTTTTTCTCTGAAAAAGTTTTCTCGAAAGAGAACTCTTTCATCGATTACTTCGTTGCCTTTTTCTTGTTTGCAACAGTTTTCTTACGTCCCTTGCGCGTGCGGGCATTATTCTTTGTGCTTTGTCCGCGAACGGGAAGACCAATACGGTGACGAACACCACGGTAACAACCGATATCCATCAAACGTTTGATGTTCAATTGTGTTTCCGAACGAAGATCACCTTCCACTTTAAATTTAGTACCGATGATCTCACGGATTTTAGCTGCTTGGTCATCCGTCCAATTCTCTACTTTGAGGTTAGGGTCAACGCCGGCCTCAGCGAGAATTTTCTTTGCGCTTGAACGACCTATTCCGTAGATATAAGTCAAGCTGACTTCGCCACATTTGTTCTGCGGTATATCTACACCGACAATTCTTATAGCCATAATTTAATACTAAGGATAATTTTGTTAAAAAATAATTGATTTAAGAAGATTTTGATTCTAATTAAAGATTGCGCTTATCCTTGACGCATCTTCATTTTAGGATCCTTCTTGTTGATTACATACAAGTGGCCTTTGCGACGTACAATCTTGCAGTCTGCATTGCGCTTCTTGATTGATGCTCTTACTTTCATAGTAAAAACTTTGTTTTTCTTTTGGAGTCAGGAGTCTGGAGTCAGGAGTCGAGACTAATTTGTCCTTATTCCTTATTCCTTATTCCTTCATCCCGATTAATAATTACTTGTAGCGGAAGGAAATTCTTCCTTTGGTCAAGTCATACGGACTCATTTCCACTTTTACACGGTCTCCGGCGAGAATCTTAATGTAGTGCATTCTCATCTTGCCAGAGATATGCGCAATGATAAGTGGTCCGTTCTCAAGTTGTACACGGAACATCGCATTGGACAAAGCCTCTACTACTGTTCCGTCCACTTCAATGCTGTCTTGTTTTGCCATATTAGTGTTATTTTAGATGAATTTGTCTCCTAATACTTCTTGGATAAAGTCAAACGTAGATAAGATATCCGCTTTACCATTACGTACACAAACGCTTAACTCGTAGTGCGCAGCCGGTTTTCGGTCAATTGTACGTGCCGTCCAGCCATCGTCTTCAATAAGGATGTTACGCCGTCCGAGAGTAATCATAGGTTCGATAGCAAGCGTCATGCCTGATTTGAGGACAACACCGTTTCCGCGGCGTCCATAATTACACACTTCCGGTTCTTCATGCATGTCGCGTCCAATGCCGTGTCCCACGAATTCGCGTACAACGCCATAACCGGCGCTCTCACAATGATTCTGGATGGCGAAAGAGATATCGCCAAGACGATGTCCTGTGACTGCCTGCTCAATACCCATGTAAAGAGCCTCTTTCGTTGTACGGAGCAGTTGCATTATTTCCTGATTCACCTCTCCCACCGGAAAGGTATATGCACTATCAGAATGCCAACCGTTGAGTTCAATGGACGAATCGACAGAGATGATATCGCCTTCTTTAAGCACCACCTTATCTGACGGGATACCATGCACCACCTGTTCATTAACCGATGTACAGAGGGTTGCAGGATAACCTTCATAGCCGAGACATGCGGGCCTACCGCCATTATCCATTATGAACTCGTATGCTATCTTATCCAATTGGGCGGTCGTAACACCCGGCTTGATTGATTTCGCCACTTCGGCATACGTCTTACCAAGCAGGATGTTGCTTGCCCGCATCAGTTCTACTTCTTCGTCTGTTTTAAGAAAAATCATCTAAATGTACTATTTACAAATGTACGATGTACGATTTGACTGACAAATTAGTAGGCCATAGCACCGGAGCGCCCTTTAATGCGCATACCGGATTCAAAGAATCCATCGTAATGACGCATGAGAAGGTGACTCTCGATTTGCTGCAAGGTATCCAGAATAACCCCCACCATAATCAGCAGCGATGTTCCGCCGAAGAACTGCGCAAAGCCCATTGATACCCCGAACAAGCGTGCGAAAGCAGGCAGGATAGCAATGATAGCCAGCAGAATAGATCCCGGCAATGTAATGCGGCTCATGATAGTGTCAATATACTCAGCCGTCTTCTTACCCGGTTTCACACCCGGAATAAATCCATTGTTCAGTTTCAGGTTCTCCGCCATCTGGACAGGATTAATGATGATTGCGGTGTAGAAATAGGTAAAGGCGATGATAAGAAGTGCAAATACGAGGTTGTACCAGAATCCGTTATTGTCCATGAAGGCGCGCACAAAAGCGTTACTCTCTGATGCGCGGAAACCTACAATAGCAATTGGGATGAACATGATAGCCTGCGCAAAGATGATAGGCATTACGTTAGCTGCATTTACTTTGAGAGGGATGTACTGACGAACGCCACCATATTGCTTATTGCCCTGGATACGTTTTGCATACTGTACCGGAATACGGCGTGTACCCTGCACCAACATGATTGCAAAAGCAAACACGAGGAGAAGGATTACTATCTCTAACAAGAATACTATCAATCCACCACCGGCGTCGTTAAGGCGGCTAGAGAACTCTTGTACAAAAGCCCCCGGGAGACGCGCGATAATACCAATCAAGATGATGAAGGAAATACCGTTTCCTACACCACGGTCAGTAATACGCTCACCCAGCCACATGACGAACATGGAGCCAGCAGTCAGCAGGATAGTCGAAGAAATAGTGAACCAGTTGAAACCGATAGCCAACGGCTGGCCTGCCTGAGCCATCTGAACGGACAGGTTAACGAGATAACTCGGTCCTTGGAAGAGCAGAATAGCAACGGTCAGATAGCGCGTGATCTGGTTCATCTTCTGGCGTCCAGACTCTCCCTCTTTCTGCATTTTCTGGAAATACGGCACTGCAATAGACAGTAACTGTATCACGATAGACGCAGAGATGTAAGGCATGATACCCAGAGCGAAGATAGACGCATTGGAGAATGCTCCACCGGAGAACATATCCAAAAGCGCCATCAAACCACCGGCTGTCTGGCTATGCAGAGCAGACAAGGCTGTAGGGTCAATACCAGGAAGAACGATGAATGAACCGAAACGATAGATGAGCACAAACAATGCTGTAGTCAACAATCGATTGCGGAGATCTTCAATCTTCCAGATATTCTTACATATTTCTATAAATTTCATCTCTAAAAAGGATTTTAGTTTTTCAGTTCCGAGCCGGGCGGCGCAGCGGACTGCTCCGCCGACCCCGAACCCGAATCACTGTGTTGTTTTTAGATTTTCTCGATTGTACCGCCAGCAGCTACGATAGCCTCTTCAGCTTTCTTGGAGAAAGCGTTAGCCTGAACGGTCAGTTTGGCTTTCAATTCGCCGTTACCCAGAATCTTAACGAGTTGGGTCTTGGAGATGAAACCAGCCTCGTGAAGTTCTATCAAGCCTATTTTCTCCAATTTCTTAGCCTCGGCTAGTTGCTGGAGGGTAGAAAGGTTGATAGCTTTGTACTCCACACGGTTGATATTCTTGAAGCCGAACTTAGGCAGACGACGCTGCATAGGCATCTGACCACCCTCGAAACCGATCTTCTTGCTGTAACCGGAGCGCGATTTAGCACCCTTGTGGCCACGGGTAGAGGTTCCACCCAGACCAGAACCTGCGCCACGGCCGACACGTTTGGCGGTCTTAACCGAACCGGCAGCAGGGGTAAGATTATTCAATTCCATGATGATAATTCGTTTTTAGGATTAGTCGATAACTTTAACAAGGTGCTTTACCTTCTCTACCATCCCCAGTATAGCCGGGGTAGCCTCGTGCTCAACCACTGCGTTCATCTTACGAAGACCCAGCGCTTGCATGGTCTCTTTCTGCACCTTCGGGCACTTAATAGTACTGCGTACTTGTTGAATTTTAATCTTTGCCATAGTTGTAGAAAAATTTATTAACCATTAAACACTGTAGAGAGACTTACGCCACGGTTCTGAGCGACGGTGCGTGCATCGCGAAGCTCAGCAAGGGCTTGGATAGTAGCCTTAACGAGGTTGTGCGGGTTGGACGAACCTTTGGATTTCGCCAACACGTCGTGTACACCTGCGCTCTCCAATACGGCACGCATAGCACCACCGGCTTTTACTCCGGTACCGTGCGTTGCCGGCTGGATATATACCTGCGAGCCACCGAACTTAGCGAACTGCTCGTGAGGGATAGTACCCTTGAGAACAGGCACTTGAATGAGGTTCTTCTTTGCAGCCTCGGTAGCTTTCTGCATAGCAGCAGCGACCTCACCTGCTTTACCCAAACCGTAACCTACAATACCATCTTCATTTCCAACAACTACGATAGCTGCGAAAGTGAAAGTACGTCCACCCTTGGTAACTTTCGTTACGCGGTTGACAGCGACCAGACGCTCCTTGAGCTCGAGGTCTTGTGTTGTTTTAACTCTTTGCATAATAATCGTAACTATTAGAATTTGAGACCTGCCTCGCGAGCTGCGTCAGCGAGTGCTTTAACACGACCGTGATAGAGGTATCCGTTACGGTCAAAAACTACTTCATTGACACCGGCCTTGATAGCAGCAGCTGCGATGAGTTTACCTACCTCAGCAGCTTTCTCGGTCTTGGTGAGTTTATCCTTGATAGCGAGGGATGAAGCGCTGGCAAGAGTCTTGCCTGCGAGGTCGTTGATCACTTGAGCGTAGATCTGGCTGTTAGAACGGAAGACAGTCAGACGCGGACGCTCTGCGGTACCACTTACTTTGGTACGGATAGATGCCTTAATCTTAAGGCGACGTGCGATTTTCTTAATCATAAACTTGTTTCCTTTCTAATTATTTACCAGCCGACTTACCAGCTTTACGACGAACGATTTCACCTTGGAACTTAACGCCCTTACCCTTATACGGCTCCGGTTTGCGGAACGAGCGGATCTTAGCGCAAATCTGGCCAAGAAGCTGCTTGTCTGCACTCTCGAGCATTACGAGCGGGTTTGCGTTACGTTCCGACTTGGTCTCTACCTTCACCTCCTTCGGCAAACCGAGGTAGATCGGGTGCGTATAACCGAGCGAGAAGTTCAGCACTTGCGGCTGAGCCAGCTCTACACGGTAACCTACACCGACGAGTTCAAGAGTCTTCTTGTAACCCTCGCTGCAGCCTACGACCATGTTATGAATCAAAGCGCGATACAGACCATGTTTAGCGCGTGCCTCTTTCTCGTCGTTCGGACGGGCAACGTGGCATACTGCACCTTCTACGGTTACGGTAATCAGGGGATCAACAGCCTGGCTGAGCTCACCTTTCGGACCTTTAACGGTCACTACGTTCTCCGGGCTTACCGTTACGGTAACACCTGCGGGGATAGCGATAGGAAGTTTTCCAATTCTTGACATAGCTGTTCCTCCTTATTAATAAACGTAACACAAAACCTCACCGCCGAGTTGTTGAGCGAGAGCCTCTTTGTTGGTCATCACGCCTTTCGAAGTGGAAAGGATAGCGATACCAAGACCATTCAATACGCGCGGCATATCACGATAGCCAACGTACTTACGCAAACCCGGAGTGGATACACGTTTCAAACACTTGATCGCGTTAACTTTGTTAACCGGATCATACTTAAGGGCAATCTTGATAGTGCCCTGAGGACCATCCTCTACAAACTTGTACGAGAGGATATAACCTTTCTCGAACAAGATGCGAGTGATCTCCTTCTTCAGATTCGAAGCCGGAACTTCTACCACACGGTGGCCGGCTTTGATAGCATTCCTCAATCGAGTGAGGTAATCTGCAATAGGATCTGTCATTTGTTTTGTTTTGTTAAATTAATCCCGCCTGTCGGGACAATATTTAATAATGTTAACTTATCGTCTGGGCTTACAGCGGGCTTATCACCACACCGATCTTGGCTTTGACCGTCGTTCGACTGTCGGTTGACCGTCGTTTGACTGTCGGGATTAGCCCCACTGTATCCCTATCGATTCTTGTTTTACCAGCTAGCCTTCTTTACTCCCGGGATGAGGCCTTTGGAAGCCATCTCACGGAATTGAATACGGCTGAGACCGAATGCACGCATGTATCCTTTCGGACGACCGGTCACCTTGCAACGGTTGTGCAGACGTACCGGAGATGCGTTTTTCGGCAGGCTCTGGAGACCTACATAGTCACCATCCTTGAGGAGTTGCGCACGCTTGGCAGCGTATTTAGCCACCAGTTTAGCGCGTTTTACCTCGCGGGCTTTCATTGATTCTTTTGCCATAGTCTGAATTACTTTTTAAACGGTAAACCAAACTCACGGAGAAGTGCGAAGCCCTCCTCATCGGTTTTCGCTGTAGTAACGAACGTGATGTTCATACCCAGCAGTTTGGTGATGTTATCAATGTTAATTTCAGGGAAGATGATCTGCTCGGTGATACCCAAGGTGTAGTTACCACGGCCGTCCATCTTGTTGTTGATACCTTTGAAGTCGCGGATACGAGGCAGAGCCACGCGAACGAGACGCTCGAGGAACTCATACATCTGCTGGCCGCGGAGGGTAACACATACACCGATAGGCATTTGTTTACGAACCTTGAAGTTAGCGATATCTTTCTTCGAAACGGTAGCTACGGCTTTCTGACCAGCGATAGCGGTCATCTCCTGGAGAGCCACCTCGATGATCTTCTTGTCAGCTACTGCCTCACCCAGACCCTGGTTCAGAACGATCTTCTGGAGTTTCGGGCACTGCATAACAGTAGTGTAGTTGAACTCCTTCATCAGGATCGGCACGATGCGCTCCTGATAGTCTTGCTTCAAACTTGCTGTATTCATACTTAGATCTCCTTACCGGTTTTTTTAGATACACGAACGAGCTTGCCATCCTTCTTCACGCGGCCAACACGTACCGGCTTGCCGTCCTCAACGACGTTGAGGTTGGAGATATGGATAGGAGCTTCCTGTTTAACGATTCCGCCTTGCGGATTCTTTGCGTTGGGCTTGGTACTCTTGGATACCATATTAACGCCTTCTACGATAGCGCGTTGCTTGTCAACGATCACTTCCAGCACACGGCCGGTCTGACCCTTCGAAGCACCTGCGTTTACATAAACGGTGTCACCCTTTTTGATATGAAGTTTTGCCATTTTTGTAATTGTTTAGATGATTAGAGCACTTCAGGTGCCAGAGAAATAATTTTCATGTTTGTTTGACGCAGCTCACGAGCCACCGGACCGAAGATACGGCTGCCGCGGAGTTCACCTGCATTGTTGACGAGAACGCATGCGTTGTCATCAAAGCGGATGTAACTTCCGTCAGCACGGCGTACCTCTTTCTTCGTGCGCACTACGATAGCACGGCTAACCGTACCGTCCTTCATGTCACTCGAAGGGATAACGCCCTTAACGGCTACTACGATGGTATCGCCAAGGCTTGCGTAACGCTTCTTGGTACCGCCAAGAACGCGGATCACGAGTGCTTGCTTAGCACCGGAGTTGTCACATACTGTGAGACGAGATTCTTGCTGTACCATAATTACTTAGCCCTTTCGATAATTTGAGTTAAACGCCAACGCACGGTCTTGCTCAACGGACGGGTCTCCATGATGCGTACGGTATCGCCGATACCAGCCTCATTCTTCTCGTCGTGAACATGGAACTTGCGAGTTTTATTGACAAACTTGCCATAGATGGGGTGTTTCTCTTTCCAACGGACAGCGACCACGATGGTCTTCTCCATCTTATTGGAAACAACTACGCCCACGCGCTCTTTTCTAAGATTTCTTTCCATTGTCTTTGTCGTTTTTTACTTGTTAATTTCTCTTGCACGTAACTCCGTTGCAAGGCGAGCGATATTGCGACGCGCAGCCTTAATCTGCAACGGATTATCGAGCGGAGAAATACTGTGATTTAACTTCATACGCACCAGGGCTTCTTTCTCTGCAGCGAGACGCTCCTGGAGCTCTTGAGTTGTTAATTCTTTAATTTCTGCTGATTTCATAATCCTTAATTATGCGTTGTTGGTTGCGTCGTAATCGCGTCTTACGACAAATTTAGTGGTCACAGGCAGTTTCTGAGCGGCGAGACGCAGTGCCTCTTTTGCTACATCGTAGCTTACGCCCTCTACCTCAAAGATGATACGACCGGGCTCCAATGGTACTACGAATCCTTCGGGAGCACCTTTACCTTTACCCATACGTACATCCAACGGCTTCTTGGTGATAGGTTTGTCCGGGAAAACGCGGATCCATACCTGTCCTTGACGTTGCATATAACGGGTAACGGCGATACGAGCTGCCTCGATTTGACGACCGGTCAACCATACGGTACCCAAGCTCTTGATACCGAACGAACCGAATGCCAACTCCTGACCGCGGTGAGCGAAACCTTTGATGCGGCCTTTTTGGCAACGGCGGAATTTTGTTTTCTTAGGTTGTAACATAGTTCTAATCTACAAATCGGTTAAACATTATTGTTTTTTGTTGCGGCGGAAGTTACCCTTGCGCTCTCCGCGTCCACCCTCACGGCGATCCATACCGGGGCGGCCACCCTCCTGCTTCTGCGAGAAGTTAGGAGCCAAGTCCTTCTTACCATACACCTCTCCACGGCAGATCCATACCTTTACACCGATCACACCTACTTTGGTGATAGCACCTACATGGCAGTAGTCGATGTCAGCGCGGAGTGTATGCAGCGGGGTACGGCCCTCTTTGTACATCTCCTTGCGCGCCATTTCGGCACCGTTCAAACGGCCGGATACCTGAATCTTGATACCCTCAGCGCCCATACGCATGGTGCTCTGGATAGCCATCTTAACGGCACGACGATAAGCGATCTTGCCTTCCAGCTGACGAGCGATCTTGTTAGCCACGATGGTAGCGTCCAACTCCGGACGTTTTACCTCGTAGATGTTGATCTGTACGTCT
Source organism: Bacteroidia bacterium (assembly GCA_021152555.1). GTDB lineage: Bacteria > Bacteroidota > Bacteroidia > Bacteroidales > Paludibacteraceae > Colicola. The sequence goes on from JAGKVE010000019.1 coordinate 21,218, forward strand.
TGCTTGGTGATCTTTTGGAGTTCCTTCTTCAATTTGTCAACCTCTTCTCCACCTTTTCCGATGATATAACCGGGGCGAGCGGTGCAGATAGTAACAGTCACAAGTTTCAGAGTTCTTTCGATAACGATACGGGAAATACTAGCCTCTGCGAGACGAGCGTTGAGGTACTCGCGAATCTTGCTATCCTCAAGCAGCGTATCTCCGTAATTCTTGCCTCCAAACCAGTTGGAGTCCCAACCGCGGACGATGCCCAGACGGTTAGCTATAGGATTAATTTTCTGTCCCATAATTGATTACTTTTCAGCGTTAGTATTTTTAGTATCTACAAATATTGTAACGTGGTTGCTACGCTTGCGGATACGATAAGCATGACCCCGAGAAGCGGGAAGCATACGCTTGATCGCCATACCGCCGTCAACCATGATTTTCGTTACATAGAGAGTTTCGTCCTCTGCTTTCTTACCGGTCTTTACTTCCCAGTTAGCGATAGCAGATTTCAGGAGCTTCTCGAGCGCGCGGCTGGCCTCACGTGTGGAGAAATGCAGCGCACCGAGTGCACGGTTCACTTCCATTCCGCGAACCATGTCTGCTACGAGACGCATCTTACGCGGGCTGGTAGGAATGTTGTTTGCTTTGGCAAAATACTGCTCTTTGCGAGCGGCTTTCATTGCCTCAGCGCTATTATGTTTTCTTGCACCCATTTTAATCTTGAGTTTTTAATGTTAATGATTACAATGGATTACTTCTTGTTATTGCCGGAGTGACCGCGGAAGGTACGTGTGGGAGCGAACTCGCCCAGCTTGTGACCTACCATGTTCTCCGTTACATAAACAGGAATGAACTTGTTTCCATTGTGAACTGCGATTGTGTGACCTACAAAGTCAGGAGAAATCATCGAAGCGCGGCTCCAGGTCTTGATAACCTCTTTCTTGCCCGACTCATTCATAGCCAGTACCTTGTCTTCCAACTTTACGTTGATAAACGGTCCTTTTTTCAGTGAACGACTCATAATGTTTTCTTTGCTTTATAGGTTATTTTTTACGTCTTTCTATAATGTATTGGTTGCTCTGGCTCTTCGGATGACGAGTCTTGTAACCCTTAGCGAGCAGACCCTTGCGGCTACGTGGATGACCACCGGACTGACGTCCTTCACCACCACCCATTGGGTGATCTACAGGGTTCATTACTACACCACGGTTGCGAGGACGACGACCCAGCCAACGGCTACGACCGGCCTTGCCGCTCTTCTCCAAAGCGTGATCGCTGTTACCTACTACACCAACTGTTGCTTTGCAAGCTGCGAGCACCTTGCGGAGCTCACCTGAAGGCAACTTGATGATAGCGTATTTGTCCTCACGGCTCGACAACTGAGCGAACGTTCCGGCACTACGTACCATGCAGGCACCCTGGCCCGGACGCAGCTCGATGTTGTGAATCAGTGTTCCCAGAGGAATTACCGACATCGGCAGTGCATTTCCTACCTCGGGAGCAGCATTCTCTCCCGACATTACAGTCTGACCTACTTGCAGTCCATTCGGTGCAAGAATATAGCGCTTCTCACCGTCAGCGTAGAACAGGAGGGCGATGCGAGCCGAACGGTTCGGATCGTACTCGATAGTCTTTACTACTGCGGGTACACCATCTTTATTGCGCTTGAAGTCAATTACACGATACTTCTGTTTGTGACCGCCACCGATGTAGCGCATCGTCATCTTTCCGACGTTGTTGCGACCACCGGTCTTGGTTTTACCAAACACAAGCGATTTCTCAGGAGCGCTCGCGGTAATTGTCTCGAACGCACCTATAACTTTGTGTCTCTGCCCTGGTGTTGTGGGCTTAAATTTACGTACAGCCATTTTTAGATATTGCTATAAAAATCAATTGTTTCACCTTCTTTCAGGGTCACGATGGCTTTCTTGTACGCCTGCTGTGCACCGCGGAGCAGACCGGACTTGGTCCAGCGCTGTTTTACTTTCGGAGCACGGATGAGCGTGTTGACATCGGTTACCTGAACATTATACATTTCCTCTACTGCCTTCTTGATCTCAACTTTGTTGGCATTGCGAGCTACTACGAATCCGTAACGGTTCAGTTTCTCGCCGGCGGCAGTCATCTTCTCAGTGACGATAGGTTTGATAATAATTGCCATAATATACCTCCTTATGCTTTAAAAGTTGCCTCGAGAGCGGCTGCCGAAGCCTCGGTGAGGACAACAGCGTTCGAGTTCATGATTGTGTAGGTGTTCAGCTCGTTTACGTTCACTACATTCACCTTCTGGATGTTAGCGGCAGACTTGCGAGCATTCAGGTTCGCATCATCTACTACGAACAGCACTTTCTTGCCTTCCACTTTCAGGTTGTTCAGCACCTCTACCATGGCTTTGGTCTTCGGAGCTTCAAAGGTGAGTGTGTCTATCACGAGCAACTCATTTTGTTTTGCGCGAAGCGACAGAGCGGATTTGCGAGCAAGTTGTTTTACTTTCTTGTTCAGTTTGAAGTCGTAGTCACGGGGTACCGGACCAAAGATGGTACCACCACCTACGCGTACCGGAGACTTCAAATCACCCGGACGTGCACCACCGCCGCCCTTCTGGCGACCGAGTTTGCGGGTCGAGTGAGCATTCTCGCTACGTTGTTTTGCTTTTGCTGTGCCTTGGCGTTGTGCGGCCAAGAATTGCTTAACGTCCAAGTAGATAGCATGGTCGTTAGGCTCAATTGCGAAGATAGCGTCATTCAGAGCAATCTTCTTGCCGGTCTCTTTGCCGGCCATGTTCAGAATACTAAGTTCCATAACTAATTACTTGTTGATAACGACGATTGAATTTTTTGCACCGGGTACGGATCCCTTGACCATAATCAAGTTGTACTCGGGGATAACTTTGAGAACGACGAGGTTTTGAACCGTTACACGGTCGCCACCCATCTGACCAGCCATGCGGGTACCCGGGAAGATACGGCTAGGATAAGCACAAGCACCTACCGAACCCGGAGCGCGGAGACGGTCGTCCTGACCGTGAGTGCTCTGGCCTACTCCACCGAAACCGTGACGTTTAACGACACCCTGGAAACCGTGTCCCTTGCTGGTTCCGATAACATCCACGTACATGCCCTCTTCAAAGAGGTCAGCTGCGGTGATGGTCTGACCGAGAGTCAACTCTCCGTCATACTCAAACTCTGCTAAATGGCGCATAGGCTCTACGCCGGCTGCCTTGAAATGGCCAGCCTCGGCCTTGTTCGTGTGCTTCTCGCTCTTATGCATAAAGCCTACCTGTGCGGCTTTGTAACCGTCTTTCTCAACGGTCTTGAGCTGAGTCACTACGCAAGGACCTGCCTCAATTACAGTGCACGGTACGTTTTTACCGTCGGCACCAAAGACGGAAGTCATTCCGATCTTTTTTCCTAATAATCCTGGCATTGTTGCTTAGATTGATTAAAATTGTTAATTCATTTTGCCTGCGTTCTCGCCTTCGGGTTAATCTGGATTTTCCGGATTATCCGGATACTCCGGTTTTACTATCCGAAGGAAACGCCCGGGCGTTCATCAAACTTTGATTTCCACTTCCACACCGCTGGCGAGTTCCAGTTTCATCAGGGCCTCAACGGTCTTGTTGTTGCTGTTGTAGATGTCGATCAGACGCTTGTAGCTCGACAACTCGAATTGCTCGCGGCTCTTCTTGTTGACGAAGGTAGAGCGGTTAACGGTAAAGATACGCTTGTGTGTCGGCAGTGGAATAGGACCACTTACTACGGCACCGGTCGCCTTTACGGTCTTCACGATCTTCTCTGCAGACTTGTCAACCAAGTTGTGGTCGAAAGACTTCAGTTTGATACGGATTTTTTGACTCATAATAAATAATACTGTTTTTATTTTGTTAATAATTGGCAGAGCGCAGATAATCTTAAGAGTCATTTGCTAAGATGACCCACGCCCCGCAGGGTTAATTGGTGTTCTTGCGAACTTCTTTTCAGGCCGTACTCCGAGCCACGCGCATGTGTGTACGTGTACGTTCCTTATGTTATTTTATTTCGGGTTCCGATATTCCGGCATACCGGGTTTGCGATCTACCGGATTATCGGGATTCCTTTTTATACCAGGTCTACGCGGCCGCCTACCTCAGTCAGTACTGCCTTAGCGATCGAGCTGGATACTGCCTCGTAGTGGCTGAACTCCATGGAGCTCGTTGCACGACCGGAGGTGATGGTACGCAGAGCGGTTACATAACCGAACATCTCCGCCAGAGGCACCTTGGCCTTCACGATGCGCGCACCGGTGCGGCTGGTATCCATACCTTCTACCTGACCACGACGTTTGTTCAAGTCGCCGATGACATCACCCATGCTCTCTTCCGGAGTAACAACCTCGATCTTCATGATCGGCTCCATGAGCACCGGTTTGGCCTTCGCACAAGCCTCTTTGAATGCCATCTGTGCAGCGATCTCGAAGGAGAGCTGATCGGAGTCAACCGGGTGGAAGCTACCATCCATGAGGGTTACTTTCAGGCTGTCAAGCGGATAGCCGGCAAGCACACCGTTCTTCATTGCGGTCTCGAAACCTTTCTGTACGGACGGGATGTACTCCTTAGGCACGTTACCGCCCTTGACAATATCTTCGAACTGCAGACCACCGGGGAAGTCTGCGTCTGCCGGCTCAACGCGAACGATGATGTCAGCGAACTTACCACGACCACCGGATTGTTTCTTATAAACCTCGCGCAACTCTACCGGCGCAGAGATAGCCTCGCGGTATGCCACCTGCGGACGACCTTGGTTACACTCTACCTTGAACTCACGGCGCAGACGGTCGATAATAATCTCGAGGTGAAGCTCACCCATACCGGAGATAACGGTCTGGCCGGTCTGCTCGTCGGTCTTCACGGTGAACGTCGGATCCTCCTCTGCGAGTTTAGCAAGACCTACACCCAGTTTGTCGAGGTCCGCCTGGCTCTTCGGCTCTACAGAGATACCGATAACCGGTGCCGGGAACTCGATCGACTCGAGTACGATAGGCTTGTTCTCGTCGCAGAGCGTATCGCCCGTGCGTATATCCTTAAATCCTACGCCCGCGCCTATATCGCCCGCGAGGATCGTCTCAACAGGATTCTGGTGGTTCGAGTGCATCTGGAAGATACGGCTGATACGCTCTTTCTTGCCCGAACGAGGGTTGTAAACGTACGAACCGGCATCCAGGTGACCCGAATAAACACGGAAGTAGCAGAGACGACCTACATACGGGTCGGTAGCGATCTTAAACGCGAGTGCGCAGAGCGGATCTGCATCATCCGGGTGACGCTCTTCCTCTGCGTCGGTGTTCGGGTTGGTACCGTTGATCACCGGAGTATCCAACGGGCTCGGCAGATAAGCGCAGACAGCGTCCAGCATGGTCTGTACACCTTTGTTCTTGAACGAAGAACCGCAGATTACCGGGAAAATCTTCATGGCGAGGGTACCCTTTCGGATAGCCACGCGGATCTCGTCCTCGGTGATAGTAGAAGGATCGTCGAAGTATTTCTCCATCAGCGTGTCGTCGAACTCAGACACCGTCTCCAGCATCTTGTCGCGCCACTCCTCAGCCTCAGCCTGGAGGTTAGCCGGAATCTCTTCCTCTACATACTCAGCGCCCATGGTCTCGTCGTGCCAGAGGATAGCTTTCATCTTCACGAGGTCAACGACACCCTTGAAGGTCTCCTCAGCGCCGATAGGGATCTGGATAGGGCACGGAGTAGCACCGAGAACCTCTTTGATCTGACGTACTACGTCGAAGAAGTTGGCACCCGAACGGTCCATCTTGTTCACGTAGCACAGACGCGGTACATTATATTTATCAGCCTGGCGCCAAACAGTCTCAGACTGCGGCTGTACACCGCCTACCGAGCACAATGCCATAACGGCACCGTCCAGAATACGCAGCGAACGCTCCACCTCTACGGTAAAGTCCACGTGCCCCGGAGTGTCAATCAGGTTGATCTTGTATTTGTTACCTGCATAGTTCCAATAGGTGGTAGTTGCCGCGGAAGTGATAGTGATACCGCGCTCCTGCTCCTGAACCATCCAGTCCATAGTAGCCGCACCATCATGCACCTCACCGATTTTATGAGTAAGACCCGTGTAGAACAGGATACGCTCCGAAGTCGTGGTCTTACCCGCATCGATGTGGGCCATAATACCGATGTTACGGTTTAATTTCAAATCATGTTTTGCCATAATTGCTTATTCAATCTTTTTTGTACGCCAATTAGAAGCGGAAGTGAGCGAATGCGCGGTTAGCCTCAGCCATACGGTGCATATCCTCTTTGCGTTTGAACGCACCACCCTGGTTATTAAAGGCATCCATAATCTCGGCCGCAAGTTTCTCAGCCATCGAGTGACCTCCACGTTTGCGTGCGAAATTAATCATATTCTTCATCGCGATGCTCTCTTTGCGGTCAGCACGGATCTCGGTCGGAACCTGGAAGGTCGCACCACCGATACGCTTCGACTTAACCTCTACGAGCGGAGTAATATTGTCCAGAGCCTGTTTCCAGATATCCAGAGCACTCTTCTCCTCGCTCTTTGCTTTGGTCTCTACTAAACCCAGTGCGCTGTAGAACACACCATAAGCGGTGTTTTTCTTACCATCGAGCATGAGGTGGTTCACGAATTTAGCCACCATTACCTCTCCGTACACCGGATCCGGAAGGACAACTCGTTTTTGCGGTTTTGCTTTTCTCATTGTTTTAAATAATTTTTGCGGTTGTCGATTACTTCAGTAGATTTGAGTTTGCTTCGTCCCGTAATCAGGTCTGTGCTCTGTCAGCGTAGCGGTCTGTATTCTGTCAGGCGCCAGCCGGTCTCATTTCCGCTTACTCAACCCTCAACCCATTGTTTCGTCCCAAATATGGAACATTTAGTTAGATTAGTTTTGCATTAACTGGTTTGCCTCGCTTTGACATTTTAGTCTTTTGTCTTTGAGCGAAGCGGTCTTTACTCTTTCAGCGCAGCGGTCTTACTTTTTAGCTTTCGGACGCTTTGCTCCGTATTTCGAGCGGCGTTGGAGACGATTAGCCACACCGGCGGTATCCAATGTGCCGCGAACGATGTGATAACGAACACCCGGCAGGTCTTTTACACGGCCGCCACGTACCATTACAATACTGTGCTCTTGCAGGTTGTGTCCCTCTCCCGGGATGTAAGCATTAACCTCCTTCGTGTTGGTGAGGCGCACACGTGCCACCTTACGCATTGCGGAGTTAGGTTTCTTCGGGGTCGTTGTGTAAACACGTACACAAACACCACGGCGTTGCGGGCAACTGTCAAGAGCCGGGCTCTTCGACTTGTCCACCAGTTCTGCTCTTCCTTTTCTAACTAATTGTTGAATTGTAGGCATTTTGTTGTTTTTGAAATTAATTTGTTTTACTTAATGTTCCTTGCGCTTTTCAGCCTTGCGAGCGGTTATTTACTTTATGCATGCACGTATGTGCGAACCGTTCACGCGAAAAAGCTTGCAAAGGTACTACTTTTTTTTGAATTGACCAAATAATTCTGTAAGAAAAATCAAAAAAAATGCATTTTGCATGATTTACATGTCATTTTGGCCATCTGAACTTGTTCGGAATGGGCAATATTGGCTCGTCGTCTGGGGATGGCGGGGGGGGGAGGTCGAAGGTACAACAAAAATTGCACATATGCAAATTTTTGCAAAAAATTATGCTTTTATTTGCATATATCAAATATTATGTGTAATTTTGCAACGCAAAATGTAACGCTGGCACCGACAGCGTAAAAAAGCGGTGACAAGTGCAAGATGTTGCACAAAAGGATTTATTAATTAGCGT
>JAGKVE010000020.1 GCA_021152555.1 Bacteroidia bacterium
GTGTGAGATGCACTTTGACCCGCATGTCGCTGCCCCTGCGGACACGAGGACCGCGGTTGCGACCGCCTCCGCCACCCATGAACATCTCGCCGATGTCGCCTAAGTCGAAACCGGCACCGTTGAAAATGTCGCCGAAATGCGTGAATATATCTTCCATTGACATTCCGCCGCCGCTGAATCCGCCTGCGCCGCCCATGCCTGCAAAACCGTACTGGTCATAACGCTGCCGTTTCTGCGGGTCTGACAGCACCTCATATGCCTCGGCGGCCTCCTTGAATTTCTCCTCGGCGGCCTTGTCACCCGGGTTCTTGTCCGGGTGGTACTGGATGGCTTTCTTGCGGTATGCTTTTTTTATCTCTTCCGCACTGGCGTTCTTATCTACGCCAAGCACTTCATAATAATCTCTCTTTTCTGCCATAACCTGTGTCCTTTGTACTTAGTACTTTGTCACTTGTCTTTATTCTCCTACTACCACTTTGGAAAAGCGGATAACTTTATCGCCGAGTTTATAGCCTTTTTGGGTGCAGTCAATCACTTTGCCTTTTTTGTCCTCGCCGGCAGCAAAAGTTGTTACTGCCTCATGTTCGTCTGTGTTGAATTCTGCATCTTCGGTCTCAATTGGATGCACGTCGTTTTTGTCCAGAAACGACAGGAACTTCTGATAAATCAGGTTCAATCCTTCTTTTAAAGCTTCATACTGGACTTCTACATCCTTCCCTTCAGGGAGGGATTGAGGGTAGGCTTTTACTGCCCGCTCAAAATCATCGACTAACGGCAGCATCTCTTTGAAAATGCGTTCGCCTGCGGTTGCCATCAGTTCCAGTTTCTCTTTGTTCGTACGGCGGCGGTAGTTGTCAAACTCCGCCATCATCCGCAGGTTCTTGTCCTCCAATTCTTCGATACGTGCTTGCAATGCCTCAACGCTCGGCGTCTGTTCTTCTTGAGTTTCCGTGTTAACACTTTCATTCGTTAACTCGTTCACTCCCTCATTCTCTAATTCTTTCGTCTTATTTTTTTTACTCATAATCGTATGTTTTATCTTTCAACATTCAACATTCCACTTTCCACTTTCAACTTTCAACTTCCTTCGGGTCATTTCTGCGATATGGCCGCGATGTGCCCGCGACCTCATACTTCCGTTACTCAAATCCCATGCCATCGGAATGAGCTCTGCCATTTTGTCAGTTAAAAGATACTTTGCTGTCCGTCTGCAGAAATAGGAGTCTTGCCTAAATGCTTATATGCCAGCTCTGTCGCCTCGCGGCCCCTTGGGGTGCGTTTGATGAAACCCTCTTTGATGAGATATGGCTCGTAAACGTCCTCAATTGTGCCGGCATCTTCGCCCATCGCTGTCGCAATCGTATTCAATCCTACTGGTCCGCCGCGGAACTTGTCAATGATGGTGGTCAGCAGTTTGTTGTCTATCTGGTCAAGACCGAACGTGTCTATGTTGAGCGCTTCCAAGGCATACTGCGCAATATCCAGATCTATCTTCCCGTCGCCTTTCACTTGCGCAAAGTCGCGCACGCGGCGGAGCAGCGCATTCGCTATACGGGGCGTACCTCTGCTGCGGCGCGCTATCTCGCCTGCCGCTTTCTCGTTGATCTCGACGCCTAACAGGCGGGCACTACGTTTCACGATACCCGCTAAGATGTCTGCATCGTAGTATTCAAGATGGCAGTTGATGCCGAAACGTGCGCGCAGGGGACTGGTCAGCAGGCCCGAACGCGTGGTCGCGCCTATCAGCGTGAAGTGGTTCAGGTCTATCTGTATCGTACGTGCCGACGGACCTTTGTCTATCATGATGTCTATCCGGTAGTCCTCCATCGCCGAGTACAGATATTCCTCCACTATCGGACTCAGACGGTGAATCTCATCTATGAATAGTACGTCGTTCGGCTCTAACGATGTCAGCAAACCGGCTAAGTCGCCCGGCTTGTCCAATACAGGACCGCTCGTCACTTTGAAACCCACGCCTAACTCATTGGCGATGATGTTACTCAGCGTCGTTTTGCCTAAACCCGGAGGGCCGAATAGAAGTACGTGGTCCAGACTCTCGCCGCGCAGTTTTGCCGCTTCTACGAAAATCTTCAGGTTGGATGTCACCTTGCTCTGTCCTGCGAAATCCGCAAAACATAGCGGGCGGAGGGCATTGTCCTGCTCCTTTTCGGACATCTGTTGTCGGATATCAAAATCTGCCATACTAACAGTTTAACGGTTTAACAATCTAACGTCGAAGACCTGAATAGTGCTTCAAGGTCATCGATGGCCCCGATAGGCTCGTCTGCTTTTATCTCGCCGTGGTCTAAAATCACTACGCGGTCGCACATCTCCCTTACTTCCTGCATGATATGCGTTGAGAGAATGACGGTCCGGTCTTTCCCTAATTCGCGTATAAGGCTGCGTATCTCTACTAATTGGTTGGGATCCAGGCCTGTGGTCGGTTCGTCCAAAATCAGCAGTTCCGGGTCGCCTAATAGCGCTTGTGCCAGACCTACGCGCTGACGGTAGCCCTTGCTCAGTTCGCGGATATGTTTGTGCCGCTCGGGGGGCAGTCCCACACGTTCTATCAACTCATCAATGTACGCTTTTGACTTTTTACTTTCGACTTTCGACTCCAGCGAATACATGAATCGCAAGTATTCGCTCACATACATCTCTTCGTATAGCGGATTATTCTCCGGTAGGTACCCAATGCGTTTAGGTACAATGATTTCTGTCGGGTATTCCTCCCCTCCTTTTACGGGTGAAGAGCTCTGCCCGATCGGACTGCCGGTGGCCGTCCGTAGAACATTGTCGGGGGTAGGCCTTTCGTCGGCTTTCCATAAACCGACCAGTATCTTCATCAATGTCGATTTTCCGGCGCCGTTGGGACCCAGCAGACCTACAATCTGGCCTGTCGGAATCTCCAAACTCACGTCGCGCAGTACGTGTTGCGTACCGAAGGTTTTATTTACATGCGCTATCTTGATCATTGTTTATTCGCGGACTTCTGTGCCGGTCACGGTATATAAAACACCATTGCGCAAGATATATACCTGCCCGTCGCGGACAATCTTTTGTACACTCGTTTGTGCGTTTACGTCATCTATCGCCTGGTCGTCCGGCTCGGGCTCTTCTTTTGCTTCTACGTGGATTAGTGCGGTCGCTTCTTTTGTGCCCGCTTTGGCGGTGATAGTCACATTGCCGACAGCTACACCGGTTACCAGACCGCCGATGGTGACGGTCGCAATCTCGGCATTGCTCGTGTAGAAATCTACGTCAAACTTATGTTCGGTTGGCAGAACGGTGGCGTTGATGCGCAGCTGCTCGCCTACCTTGATGGTTTCTTCATCTACATCCAGCGTCAGGCTCTCTACCGTCCATTCGCTTACGCTTACTTCGCAAGTTGCTGTCAGTGTCGGGTCGGAGGTGACGGTTGCGGTGATAGTTGCTGTGCCTTCGCCTACGGCTTTCACCCAACCGTTCTCATCAACGCTGGCTACAGAGGGGGCGCTGCTCTTCCATGTTACTGCCTGGTCGGCATCTTCCGGCATGACACTCGCTTTCAGTTTTACGTCCTGGTCGCCGATATGCATATCCAGTTCCGTCTTGTTCAGACTTACGCTCTCTGCCGCCGGCTGAACGTACTTGCGGAAATAGACATATACATATACGGCATCGGCGGTATTAATTCTGTATGGCTTGATGGCATTGTTGGCACTGTTGTATTTGAACATCGCATTGCTGTTGCCTACGTTCTGGACGTAGATACCGTTTGCGCCGTCTGCTATAAACTGCCATGTCAGGTTCTTGGTCGAAGAGGTCTTTTCTTCGGATAAGTCATTGTTGTTTTCCGCCAGCACGTTTGTTTGCCCTATGCGGTGCAAAGTATAGCCCTCCTTGCCGTTCAGCGTTCCGAGAACCAGTTTGATGGCGTCATCTGCGTACGCTTCTGTCTCTGTCACTTTGAGGTTGTTGGTCAGTACGGTCAGCACCTTGCCGTCACGCGGACCGGCGACAATGCCGTTGCCCTTGTAGATGGTGGCTAAGATGATGGTATCCTTTGCGCCTAATTGGTCAACCGATGTCGCTTTCTCAAACATCACCGGAGCAACAACATGAATGGTTATCGCTGCGCTCTTGCCGCCGGCTACGGCTGTGATGGTGGCTTCGCCTTCCGCAACGGATGTCACTAAACCGGTCTGGTCCACTTTGGCTACTTCTTCATTGTTGGAAGAGTAGGTTACTTCATATTCGTCTTTGGCTGCCGCAGGCGTGAAAGTCGGGTCTAATTGTAATGTCGAACCCAGCGTCAAGTCTGCCGTTTCCGGTAATTCAAGCGCTGTGACGGCCCATTTCTCGACGTTCACGGTGCAGGTCGCTTTGATGGCAGGATAGTCGGTCGCCGAAACGGTGATGATTGCCGTACCAAGTGCTTTTGCAGTAATTTTTCCGTTCTTGTCAACAGTGGCAATATCCGTCCTGTCGCTCTCAAAAGCAGGTTTCTTGTCTGTCCCGTCCGGCTTGACAGATGCCGTCAAGGTCTTGTATTCTCCTACATGCAGTGTGATACTTGTCTCGCTTAACTCAACCGATTCCGGCGCCGGCAATGTGACGCTGATGGTGCATGTATCGGTGATTTTGTCGCTGAGCGCAGATAGAACAACTACTTTGTAATCTCCTGTAGCGGTTGCTTTGAATACGCCGACATCGGATACTGAGGCATAACCGTAATAGCTCTTGTCCAGTTTCCAACCCAAACCGGTGTTGCTTGCGCTGGTCGGGTTGAACGCTACTTCGCCGCTGAGATCCAACTCTTGGTAGTTCTTTGCCTCGTAATTCTCTTCCTTGAATTGTATTCCGTCTAATTTGACGAGATTGATACTGATAGGGAAGGAACCTTCCATTATATCCTTTTTGGCATCTGCTGTCAAATAGGCTAATTCCGCGCTCAACGCACCTGTTTTTGTGCTCAGGCCTTTGTATATGATAGTCAGCGTCCCTTCTTTTCTGTCGTTGTAGTCTCCTTCTTTCAGTTCAAACTCCGCAGCATCATCTCCCTCTATAGCCCATACAATATCATCCTCCAGGTGCTCGCCGGTAAAGGTAATCGTTATCTCTTTCTTTGCTCCGCTTGCTACATCGCCGAAATTGATTGTCGCCGGATCAATAGTAATACTGCTTTGTACCTCTTGTGCTTCGCCGGCTTTCTTGTATATACATACCTCGCCATAATTGCCCTCACTCTGATATGGCTTGAATCGGTCGGAGTTGAACCAAACAGGGTATGTTTGTTCTTCATCAGGGCGTGAGAGTGTGGCGATTCCGTCTGTAATCTCTATACCCCAATTAGCCAAGATAGTTCCGGCTTGTGTGTCTGCATAGGTAAATGCTCCTTTTCCGGATACATCCATATGTAAGCGTTTGTTTATTCCGGTTGCAGTCAGTTGCCAGTTTCCGTTATATTTGCTTAGTACGAACATCTGTGCAGTTTCTGGTACATCTGCTTTGCCGTTGGCAATTTTTACACCATCGGTAATAGCCTCTAAATAGGTGCCATTCAAAGGACCGCTTACCGCTTTGGATGTCTCATTAACCAATATAATCGTATCGCCAGCTGCCAAGCCGGACGTGTTCATCACTTTTTCGAAAGGTGTTGTCTTAGCGACTATCGCATCACTGGTGACAATAACTTTTAATGCAACATCTTCATGGACAGCGTATAATTCAGTATTATCGTCATATGCACTGTTATAATCTGATAAACGCAATGTAGCGGTGTATGTACCGGCCTCTATTGCATAAAAATAGACTTTCGCTTTCTTTTCTCCGTAAGCATCAGGAGTCCCGTTTCCATATAGCCCACTGTCGCTGGTTGAGAAAATCCCTTCAGCGTCATTAACGATTTCAACTCCTATTCCATAATCAGAAATACCGGATGGCGTAAGAGTAAGTTCCAAAGAATCCGTTACTTCTCCTTCTCCTTTTATACTATAGGAGCCGAAGTCAAGACTTTTTGGAGCACCAATCGTCGCCCCAAAACTCATCACATTGCACACCAATAGTGCAATCATTGATACTAAAATTTTTTTCATGATAGATGTGTTAAATGATTTATGTTTTTTGTTGTATATTCACAATTAACTTGCAAAAGTACTGCTTTTTTTTGATATTCACAAATATTGTGAATACAATTTGCAATATTTGTGCTTTTTGCATAAAAACAGGGCATTTCCGCACTCTGCGCATTATGATGCTAAAGTTTCGTCAGAATCCAAGCCTTAAAAAACGGGTCTTCGAGCTCGTAGCGGTCGGTGTAGATAACATGTCCGGAGTGTTGCAGCCGCTTGAGTGCGCTATAGATAGTACTGGTCCTATATTCACCTATTTGCAACTCTGCTTGAGCGGCAAGCCGTTGTAATACCCACATGTCCGTACGATTGAAATTGAGCCAGATGCGTTCGTAACTTAAATCATGCGTCTCTACTATCTCACGGATAGCGCTCTGCATAATATCAGACATGACATTGGTCAAAACGCTTATCTGCCACATACGGGATGCCAGTTCCTGCGTGTAATACGGGTGACAAGCTGTGTAATCAAGCACTTGGTTAGCCAATTCTTTCGATTGCTTGTGAAAGACGGGATTAAAGCGTGTTTCGAGATACTCTTCAAACTCATCGCGAGGTAGTTTCTGCAACCGCATCAGTTCCCCGAAATGGTAGAAGGGAGATTTAACATTCTCAAAAATATCCGTCATCATACTCTCTTGGCTACCCAATAGAATATAATTGACATGTTTTTGCTCCTGCATAATAGCTCGAAGCATCTTTTCCAGAATCGGAGAAATAGCGCGTATCTCCTGAAACTCATCCAAAATAACTACTAATCGCTCTTTCTCCGTGTGCGCGTTCTCTATAAGGGAGAATACATCCTCCAATAGAACCCGTTGGTCATGAGTGGGTTGAAACCCTATCTCGATAGCACCTGTAACCTGATTATTCGAAATAGTAGGAATAACACGGAATTTCATCACTTGCTGTTTCAGTTTCTCCCAAGGATGAGCGTTATAGACTTCGGTCAATAATTTGGCAGCGAAATCAGAGATAGAAGTTACTTTTTGCAAATTAAGCCGGATATATTTGCGGTTAGCCTGTTTAACGGCTTTCAATACCAAACTGCTTTTGCCGAATCGCCTCGGACTGATTAGGACAAGATGATTTCTGCTATTTAGAAAATTGCAGATATACGCTGTCTCTTTTACGCGGTCGGTGAAAAACTCATTATCTACAATGGAGCCAAATTTGAAGGGATTTTCCA
Organism: Bacteroidia bacterium; assembly: GCA_021152555.1. Taxonomy (GTDB): domain Bacteria; phylum Bacteroidota; class Bacteroidia; order Bacteroidales; family Paludibacteraceae; genus Colicola. The sequence continues at coordinate 7,303 of JAGKVE010000020.1, forward strand.
TATACTTGTGTTATTACGAAACTTTTCGTTACGAAATTTTTCGCAAAGGTACTACAAAAAATCTGAATGTGCAAATAATTTAGGCAAAAATTTCTAATTATGCTCGTATAATTAGAATTTTGAACTAATTAGTTGCCGTTCGCACAACTGTGCGAGATAATAACAGCTTAACTCTTTAACACTGTTACATCTCAATACATCAATCCAAATGCCCAAAGCGGAATAATCTGATGGGTGGCATATTCTATCTCGTCACGTACTATGTACCCATTGGACACTTCGGAGATTTGTTTCTTTCCTTTCTTCTTACCCCCCACTTCAAACGTATAGTCACCTACGCAAAAGTCGCTCACGCGAGATGATATTATATCGTTAGTGACGTGTAATTGGTTATAAAAGAATGTTTCTCGCACATTGCCTATATCTGCTTTTTCGCCTACCAGGGTATATTGGATATTTGTATTATTGAGGTAAACTTTCTCTACTTTACCGAGTCCGCGCATACCTCCTGTTTCATCGCGCAACTGACCTATCATTCCTGCTTTTTCCATAAACAATAGATATGCGGGTACATCGTTACGGCTGATATGCAGCTCGTTTGCTAATGATTGCGCTTCCGGTTTATATGGAGCATTTTGCGCCACGATAGATAACATCTGCCGCAACTTTCGTCCTGTCGCGGGGCTCATCTTCGCGTAATGAGGGATGTCCGACTCCATCGTTTGACGAATCACATTCTGCATGCGTTCCTGAAAATCGCCTTCTAATGCAAAAGGGTAGTATCCGTCTCGCAGATATTGACGGAATAGAGGAAGCGGGTGCGGAAGGGCTTTAGGCTGTGCCTGCCCCGCCACTATATCTTCCAAACTATACACCGGAACATCGATATTATGTACCAATTTCAGGTACTCCCTAAAAGACATGCCGTGCAGATGTCTCATTATTACGCGTCGGCTCAAATCAGCCTCCCCGTCCAAGAGGTCAAGGATGGAGGAACCTGTAATGAACACTTTTAGGGCAGGATGTGTATCATATATCTGTTTAATCTCGCGACTCCAGCCATCGTACTTGTGTATCTCATCGATGTACAGATGGTCTCCGCCTTCTTTCACAAATTCGTCTGCTAATTCTATCAGCGTGTGAAGTGTAAAATAGCTATGATCTGCGGAAACATAGAGACTATGCTCTTCGGGGTTTTCGATAATATGTTGTTTTACCATCGTACTCTTGCCCACACCTCTTCCGCCTGTCAGGCATTGAAGACGTTTGTTCCAATCTATTTGATTGTTCAAATACCGCTTGAAATCTAACGAAGTCAAGTCTAATTGCTCTTGCATGTACTGTAATAAGGCACCGTCTATCATAGTTGTAAGTATTATATTTGCACTTTGCAGAGTGCATATTTATGTGTTTTATGCACTTTTGACGGTGCAAAATTACTACAAATTATTCAAATATGCAAATTTTTGACGATAAAAATAGATTATGTTTACATAAATCAACTTTTAGCGGCATAAATTTGGTGTTTGCACCTTAGTGCGACTGTAAATTCGGAGGGAACCCACCCCGGTAGGGGAAGGGGCGTGCCGAAATTACAACAAATATTTGGCGGCGTGCCGAAGTTACTACAAAAAACGAGGCATCTCTGCCCCGTTTTCTGACTCTTTAACGATTTAACGCTTTTATTACTGTTACAATATTTTAAGTTAAGTACAATGTAAAACCTTATTATATAATCATTTATAAGTCTATTTCGATTTTTCGATTTGAAAACATTTTTTTTGTGTTTATGTCTTTTGAAGGCTTTTACTCGTCAGAGTAGCGGAGTTTGAGGGTAAAAACTACCCGAAATCTTGATTGCGAGGAGTTTTTAGCAGCAAAGTACGTGAGAGCGAAGCTCAAAAGCATTCAAAAGGGTTTTGTAGGTTTTTTTCTAAAAATATCGCAACACTATTTTAACGCTTTAACAGTTTAACGTTTCAACGCGCGTGCGCGTTTACGCGCAACGCGCAATATAAGGTACACACACGCGAGCAACGCCAATGGCCATGCCGCATCGCCAAGCGGATCCGGGAAAGGAATATTGGGATGACCGTTTACACGGCTTGGGCCTGATGGTGTTGATGGTCCGCTACTTACAGAAGTCGCTCCACCTCCATTAGTTGCCGCGGAACTATACTTACTGCCGCTGGACATCAAGCCGCCGGCGGATGCACCGCCGCTGAAACCGCCACCTCCGACAACAGATGCTTTCTTTGCTCTTGATGAGCTCAGCGATGAAGCGCTGAACACAGCTCTGCTCACACCACTACCCATCGAAGTGCTACGTGCACTCTTCACAGGCGCCGGCTTCACAGCGCCTTTCGACTTGAACAACAATCCCGAAGCCGATGAACTCGACATGCCCACTACTACATCACCTGCCATCTGCGGCTGGACCATCGGGGACATCGAGGACATCCGTGCCTGCGGTTGAGCAGTCACCATCATCGCTCCAAGGAGGAATATACTTATCATCATCGTTCTCATAACCTTACACATTACACATTCAACATTACACATTCAACATTACACATTCAACATTACACATTTCAAATCCTCCAATTACTTAACGATAGTACGTAATGTCTGTTGTCTGCTGATGCCGTTCACGCGAACGAAGTAAACGCCTTGTGCCGGTACGTTGGCGCGCCATACGCCTTCGCTTGCATTGCGCTCGCCCTTAATCAGCTTACCACTCATATCGTAAACATAAATATCAGCATCTTCCGTCAAGCCGCTCAGTACCAACGTACGGTCAATCGCTATCAGACTCAACTTACCATTCTCCAGAATATTATCCGTCCCGGTTGCAATAGCAGGTGTCTTCTTGCGTTCTACGCGGACAAACAATGTAAAGCGGTTGGTGTTGTCGCCCTTGGCGGTTGTGAAACTATAGTCACCTGCCAGCAAGTCATTATACTGGTTGGTAGTAGCGTCGAACAACATCGCGGACTTCACTTCTTCCAGGTCGAAACGGCTGTCGGTGCGGATGGTGTATGTACCGGCCTGTGCGGCGTAATAATTCAGCGGAATACCAATCACGGCGGCACTGCTGTCCGGCAAGGCATTGAAAGCCATCTCACCTTCATTGTTGCGGCTCGCCAATACAGGATACGGATAGTATTGGTAATAGCTACCGCGCATCTTTATCAGGTCATCCATCATATCGTATCCGTCCGTGAACTCATCGGAAATCAGCAATGTTGTGTTGTCTTTTTCCGCATTCGGGGCGGTCATCTCGATTCCGTACCAAACAGGATACATCGGCTCTTCTGCCTCCTCAGCCGGCATATTGCGGCGGGCAATAGATGCTTTGCTGGTCTTATTGAAGGTGATCTTCCGTTCCGTCTCAGGATTGTCTGTTCCGTCGGTCTTGGTGCCCACTTGGATGAAATAGGACGTAAACGGTTTCAGGTTGCTAATCGTTGTCTGGCGATATCCCGTCCAACCGTTATCTATCGGTTCTACGATATAGCGGGCACTACCGGTTCGTACCCATAGACCGTTCCATGGACTGCTCGGGTCATGTATCAATTCGCCGGTAGCCAATGGAGATTTTACGATATCTGTCGTGTAGTCATACAGATACGGGTTGCCAATCATGTTCCATCCCTTATGGTTCGGGCGCAACTCTTCATCGGTCTTGTCACCGCCATAGGCGTACAATCCGCCGACTTCTTTGTTCGCCAACTCTGCCGAAATCACTTCATTTGCCATTGGGAAACGCAATTCGCGTTTGATTAGTCCTTCGCCCGGCAGAGCTACAATATAGCCTAAACCTTTCTTTAATACATAATCATCATCGGTGATGTCTGTCCATCCGCCGTCCTTATGCTCCGCACGGTAAGCACCGTCGTACCAACTAAGCAGATAGTCGTTATTCACTTTCGCCGGTGTACCGTCCGAGAAGCGGATATCACCTACGCGGCAATCATATGGCAGTGTGAAATAGTGCCAGTTGCTCGGGTCAATACGGACATCCAGATATACACCATTGCTCTCGCGGATGTATAATCCTTTATTGGATACATCGCTCGGGTCGGATGAAAGTCCTGCATCTAACTTGGCTGATGCAATCTCATCTTCCTGACGGCGAAGCGAAAGCGAGTTGATGACATAGTGCGTTCCTTCCGGCACAATCAGTTTGCCGCCCGGATATACTTTCACGTCGCGTACCTCGGCGACATCATTAGTTGTTCCGTCTGTCGCTTTTGTCAGCGTTCCTGTGCTTAGTACAACTACATTACATGTCTTGCATCGCTCTATACTCTGCGGCACCATCGGAGTATGAGGAGCCTCGTCAGCCTTGATGATGTTGTTAAACAAGGTATCGTTCGAATTGCGGGCATCTTTCACTACAATCGGTACTTGTACCGTTTGTTCCGTCAATACATTGGCTTTGTTGTTATGCTCCGTTAACTGGAACTTCAGGTTCAGGCAAGCGTATTGGCGCATATAGGCAATTGGCAGGGTGTATGTACCATCCTTTGCACGGGTGAAATCGCTCAGATACTTGTCATTGCCAATCTGTGTATACTCGCGGTAGTATTTGTTATAGTCGAATTTACCTACTTCTTGGAATCCTTCACAAGTATGAATATAATCCGCTTCGGGGGCAACAGCGTCCGGTACTTGCAATCCTGCCCATTCGCCCTTGTGCGTCTTGGAATCCACACCGGTGTAGGTTCCCAGAGTCTTGAAATCGTCAAAGTTGTTCAATACCGCAGAGTCTCCGCTTGTTACCCAGTTCTGTCGGATCAGTAAGCAACGGTTGGTAGATAACTCATAATCATTTTCCACCGTTCCTTTCGTGGCATAATTATCTCCGCTTGTGCTGACAAAGCCCATGTCGTCGCCGAAACTCGGTTTAACACTTCCTTCTATAGGATTCACTGCCTTGTCATTAATATCTTTTCCCGCTTCCATTGCTCCGATGATGTCGATACACTCGTTCCCGCGGAAGAGACGAATCGTACCTTTACCGGAGAATGCAAGGTTAGTGTTGTTCTCTGCGTAATTCCATGATGGGTAGGTAGGATCGCTCTCTGCACAACTCATCACAGCCGCACGGTTGTCTCTGTTGAAAAGAATGATCTCTTCTCCAGGTTGTATCCAGCCCGCTGTCTTTCCATAGGATGCAAGAGAAAGCGGAGTGTATTTCTTAGTGGTGCTGCGATGTAGGATAGTGATATCAGCTAATGACATGGCATTACCTGTTCCGTTGTATATAGCAAGCATCTTGGCTGTTCCTTCTGCCTCGAAATACTTCGAGAAGAAGATGTCTGTGGCAGCAGCACCACTGCCCTGACCGTGCTCTACCTCGCCGGCAATGATAATTTGCGGGTCAACGGCCTCGTCTTTGTCAACAAATATCGTTGCGGAGTTCTCGCCCCATTCTACTACATCAATGGTAGGGCCGGTAGTACTGAACGAACCTGTCAACGCACAGTCGTCATCGCTACCCGGAGTTATCTTGTACCAATAGTCGGTATTCTCCGTCAAACCGGTGAACTGATACGGTACAGAGGTTACAACTGCTTGTTGGTGGCCTTCACTCATAGCCTCGTTGGTCCATAGGTCAATCGTCACAGACGCAGTATTGGTCTCCCAGGAGAACATCGCATCCACGCGCCGCGGGGTAATCTGTAGATTGCCCGGCTGGCTGGAACAGCCTACCGGCAGCAGATAGAAGATATCTGTCGTTTTGTACAATCCGTATTTCAGGGTGTAGATACCTAATTGTCTGCCTGTCGCGTAATCCGGATGAGCAGGGTTGGCTATGGTGTATTGCTCGCCGTCAGCGGTGCTCAGCAGCCATTCATATTGTGCACCATTGGTGTTGCCCAATGCGGCAAAGTTCTGTATGCCGGTTCCGTTACCGCTGCTATTTGCCCACAGGCATTTATTGTTATTGCCCACCAGTCGCATACATGTACCTGCGCTCTCATACCGTCCGCTTGCTACTTCGCGCGCACTATAAATTGTGGTATAGGGTGCTGCAGGAATAGCGGTAATGCCTCCGTTGGGAGTTACCTCTATCGGGCTGTAGGTGCCTGTTCCGCTGAACATATCTGCCGGCAGCGCTTGCCATTTACCCTCCTTCTGGGTAACGATTACAAACTCATCCGGCAGCGAGCGGCCGTTTACAGAGATTACTTTCGTGGCATTGCCGTCGCCCGTACCGGTGGTAATAGTGATATTGGCTTCTTCAATGGTGTTTGCTTCTATCGGGGTGTATTCCACAACCATATTCACTACCACTTCGCTCTTGTCGCTCGGGATAGTATGGCTCGCCATTGATACAGCGAAATGGCTATTGTCGCTCGTCGCACTCATTTGTTTGCCGCTTGTCTCAAAGTTCTTCGCGATGACAGGAACGATAATACGTACTTTCTGATCCTTTGCAGAAGTAACCCATTGCCCACCATTGGCACGAATGGTAGCGCCGTTCGTACAATGTTCGTTGTTTACATAATAAGTCGGAGTTGCCGGTACCTCAACACTGACTGTCCCGTTCTTGCGATAGAGTTGGACGGCTTTGTTACTGCCGGTATAGAAGGCAAAACGGGATGTCTCTTTGCGATATTGTAGTTTGTATGACGAGGCATCGTAATCAACTATGTTTGCATTACCTGAAGCGTCAGGAGTAATTGTCCAAGTCCAGAAGGAACTTTTGTAAGTTAATGTCGCGTTTTCCGTATAATTGATATAATAAGAACTTGAGGCATTGTCCTGAAAATACCAAGATCCTTCAGAATCATAATATAGAACCTTCAACTCCATTACATTGGTCCCGCTCGCAAAGGTCAAGTACGATTTGTCAGCCGCGAAATCTACTGCAACAGGTGAACCATATGTATCGCTTGTGCTCATTTGAGCGAGTGCAACGCCTTGCGTGTTGCAGGCAATCACAACCACATCATTTCCTGCAATGGCAGTTGAAGTGGATGTTACTAATTCATATTTGTCGCGAGTGATGGTGGTTGTTCCCGTCGAATACATCCAAACAGCGTACCATGTCTTATCCTCACTTGCAGTGGCAGAACTACCTCCTGCGTATTCCGGAGCTCCGGCTGTATTCTCTGCCTTCCATCCTGCAAACGAATAATTCGTCTCGCAGGTATATTCATCACTCAAATCCGGGAAAGTATAAGTGTCTCCATCTGTCACAGTTTCTGTGCTATAGGTGGAGAGTGAACCGTCATCGGTCGTTTTGAAAGTGATGGTCCACTGCGCTTTGACGGTAATATCCATCGTCACCGTCTTACCGCAAACCACTTCTGTATCGTCATCATTTTCCGGTTGAACAGCCTTGACGGTATAGGTCTTGGTGGCAGCCACAGGCGAAGAAATGGTCAATGTAGCACCGCTGTTGCTGGTATTTGTCAATAACGCATCGCAGTTGACGTCACTCTCATCGCGGCAACTCCATGTAATGTCTTTGCCGTTACCGCCTGTCAGTGTGAAGTTCACTGCGCCGCTGCTTACCAACTCTGTCTTATCTGCGGCGATTGCCAACTGTGTCGCCGGCTGCTGACAACAGGTAGTCGCATAGTCGGAATAGGAAACGCTCTTCTTCTTATATAAGTATACTGCACTTTGCCCGCAGTCTTTGTAGAAACGGAACACCTGACCGCCACTTGCTATTACTGCATTATTCCATCGGAAAACAGAGCCGGTTGCGGCCCCACCTAATGCCAGTCTTATATCCGATGATGATTTAAAATTAACCGTAATTGGATACTTTGCAGCTGTTTCTTTGTTGGCAGTACTAGATAATCCATTTGTATTAGTTGTATGATAGTTGTACTTATTATCTTGGGTCTTCAAAACATATGTGTTGCTTCCATTTGAAATCTCCTCTAAAGTAACATGATATGTGTCGCCCCAACTTGCTGCAATTTCTTTACCTGAAAGATTTGTAGAAGGATTTACCTGATTACTTTGTGCGCCAATTCCTTCGGTGCCACCAACTCCTCCATTTGCAAAAATTGTAGAGGAGAAAGCTATTAAATAATCACCTGCCCAATCGTCGCCAAGGTCGGACTCTACAAGCGTATACGGAGAGTTTCCTCCACCACCACTTGCCTCTGCAAACACAGCATAGAAAGTGGTATTTTCTGTGATCTCTGGGGCACCGGCTTGAGAGGTGAACAGCACAGCAGGTGCATCGTTAGGATCTTCATATTCCGCATTGGTCCAACCGACAAACACTTTGCTGCCGTCGCAATCTGCTGCAACTGGCGCCGTCGGAATAGTACTAGGCTGGGTGTTGTATGTCACACTTGTTGATGGATTTCCATGCTCTGCACCTGTCCAATCTGCTCCGTTCACGCGCCAACTAACGGTGTATGTCGGAATAGCCTCGAATGATACACTGATGGTAGTACTGGTGTTTGCATCGGCTGCGTAAGTAATAGTATAGGTGTTATCGCCATTGTCAACGATGTCGCCTTTCTTGTTGGTAGCACTAACGCTCGCAACCCGATATCCAGAAGTTGGTTCTGCAACAACTACTATTACAGCATCCGACGAGCAGTTATCGATTGAACTTCCACTGCTGATGGTTGTTCCACCGGCACTACCGTTATGCATAGTAAACGAACCATTCGTTGTTGCCGCTTGCGTAAGTGTTAACTTGTACGTACATGCTTCGCAAGAGGTGACATACTCTGGTGTACCGGAAGAACCTTGTTTATAGATTTGGAAGGCAGATTGAGTGCCTGTGTAACAAGCCCAACGGGGAGACCCACTATTATACTGTAGAATACGACTTGTAGTTCCAACATTGGCGAATTTATAATTGCCATCTGTTGATGTACTTATAGTCCAAGAAGAATTATTGTTTTTCTCCGTACTGGTATATAAAGAATTACTACTACCAGAATAAGATAAATAATCGTTTCCGTTCTTAAAAGAATAGCCACTACCACCGTTACCAGCCTCAACAGTGAGTACATAAACTCCTGTAATATCATCTGGAATAGTTGTAATACTTGTAGCCGTACCAATATTACTTGCCACGCCTGTCATCTCTTTATTTGTGGTTCCTGCATATACAAATACAACTTTGTCTCCAACGGCTAATTCATCAGCCCCAACTTTTGTCCAACCGCCAGCAGATGCAGGGTCTGTATCCGACCAAACAGCATAATAGTTGTTACTTGGCGAAGAAGCGTTTACAACTTCATCGTCAAGCAAAGTAACTGAGGATGCAGTACCACTTATTTCGCCTACTTTCCAACCAACGAAATATCCGTAGTTAACGGCATCGCATGATGTAGGATCGCTAACACCATATAACGCATTGAGTGCATCTGCTATATTTGTTCCATCCGCTAAAGACGTTGTATGTTGACCATCCTTATCATAATAAGTGATCGTCCTAAACACATTCGGGGTCGCATCACCACTTGCCGGAGTGTTATCAGCGCAGTATGATCCCGTTCCAACGGGCATAACAGACCAAGTATATTCTGTTCCATTAGAAAGCCCTGTAATAGTACAGGTTTTCGTTTCGGAACCGGAGACTCCACCGACCGTGCCAGCAGAACTTCCAGAACTCTTTACTTTGCATGTCACGGTATAACTACTTGCATTAGCCACAGATGGCCAACTGAGTGAAATCTGAGCATTTCCGGCTGTCGCTGTTACTTCTGACATAGAAAGCGGTGTGCAAGGAGGGCCATAATTTACTGTGACAGAAGTTATTTGGGCTGCTGCATTGCTTGTGCCAGAAGAACGGCGTCCAACTAATCTCAGTTGATTATACGAGCCAGTAACTGTAAACGTTGCTTCTGTTGCTGTGGAAGGATTTTTTTTAGCCTCTAACTCTGTGCCAGATGTCGTTTGTAATGCTAAATAATATGACGTGTTTCCTTTCCATGTTACAACTATGCTTGTTATGTTCTCAGGGCAATTTGGTGTTTGCAAATAGTTTGCGCCGCCCTTGCCAATTGTAAGAATATGATTTGTAGCATCAACTCCATATCCTGCAACTGTCCATGAACTACTATTGCTTCCTGTTAAAGTAGCAGGTCCATTGGAGTAATTAGAAACTTTGGAAGAACCAAATTGAGTCCCAGAAAGAGAATAACTTCCTCCCCACACATTTCCCACTCCGATGGAGCACAAAATAATTAGTGTTAACATCAATCCTCTCAACCTTGTCAAGTAGGATTGCAATTCATTTAATTTTTTCATTGTATTTAAGTATTTTATATTATTCCTTATTTATATCTACACACGCGTGTATGTACGCTTGCACATATGTGAGTTAGTGCTTACATGTTTTTATTTATCCAATCTTGGATGTCTTGCGTGAGATTTGTCCATGCTTCACGATGCCTTTCCGCAACATATTCAATAATTTTCTGATAACCAATATTCAGATCAGAATCCTTATAACCTAAATTTGCCGCTGTGTCTTGTATCTTATAGTGTTCAAGGAATCGCCGTTTGTCTCTTTCTGCGTTTTTAATCCCTGAAGGTACCGTATCCATCGTATACTCAATAACGCTCTTTGCTGCATTTACGATAGGATTACTTATATCTTCTTCAGAAACCAGCAATTCATGTATGTATGAGTCAATCTTCTTACCTATAGGCAATTTATATTGGATAAAGTGTTTCGCTATGACTTCTTTTTCTTTGTCCGTAATGCCTTCCAAGATATGTGCATCTTCTACTTGTTTTTTCTTTTCCTCTAAAGTAATAGCGACATCACCATCCAGAATAAAAACAATATTATTTGTTAATTCTCCAACAAGATGCAACGACGATGCTAACTTAAATGCCTTATCAAAACCTCCGAATAATATCAGGTCCACATTAGGCAATTTCCCGTTTTGCCGCAGAAGTTCCATCATTAATGCTTTTGACATATCATCCTCAACCAACATCTTTATTTGGGACTGAGCACATTTCCCCTCAAGCAGTTTACGGCATTCTTGATTGTATCCATGATCACATCTTACACAGTTGCCTAACTTATATAATGTTCGAACATTAATATCTTTTCGTTCTGCTAATTTTAAAGAGTGAGATGTAAAAATAATTTGTAAGCTTTTGCCCTTTGCCAATTTATTCAAGACATCAATCAAATTCTCAAGAGCTGACGGATGCAACGTGATTTCTATTTCATCAATTAATATAATAGAATTATTCTCTGCTTTGTATATTGTATTTAATAACTTTAGAACTCTTTGCTCACCTGCTGAGAGTTCACGGAATGGTAGATTTTTATTATTTATAGCAATAGTTACAGAATCGTCCACTCCATTGATATTTGAGGCTGCAGTATTGGAAATTTCTATCGGGTGTAAAAAGACTTTATTGAAACATTCTTTTAATTCAGAACATTGCTTCAAGATACTTTCATACAATCTTTTTCGTTTTTCCCTATCACTTTTCTTCTTTCCTGCTTCTGCTACTGGAACGCATGTCTCCATGTTTATATAGTAAACTGGACATGCAGGTTTGGATGTGGTACCGGGAGTCCAACGCTTACGAGGTGATTTTATTTCATATAATGGTGAGACAATAGCCGTTTGACTATCTTTCGACGCATAACTAAACTCAGCAACTATCTCACTATTGTTGTAGTTGTAATATTGATTCCCGTAGAATAAATGACCAAATGCTTTGTTCTCGCAGCCTACCGGACGAGCAATTTTGGGCGTGGTCCTTTTTCTTATCCGTGGATTGTAAACTGCCTGATATAAGCATCTGATAACAGATAAGATAGACGATTTGCCTAAACCGTTAGCACCGAATATACCGGTGACATTCTTGTCTCCGAAATCAATTTCCATTCCGTCCAAATTACGAAATCTGCGGAATATGATCTTTTGCAACCGATAGTGTTTAGTCAAATTCGGTCTAATTATATTTCTGTCTTTGTCTAACATATTCGTTATACTATTAATTGTATTTTTTTCTACCCTCGTATTAGTATCGCTCGTTTTGTACGACATGCTACGAAAATATGAGAATATCGGCAACCACTTGTTTGGCTACATTTTCTGCATCGACGAGCCGTTCTGCTAATAAATCTAAAGCGGATTTGTAATACCATTTATGTATCTTTTGATCATAATGCTCTTTTAAATACTTATGGACAGAATTAGTCTTGTTATAGTGTCGAGCGGTGCAAACCACATATTTAACACCATTGCCTTCTGCCCACTCTATGTTTTTAACAAAACTCGTTACATCCCAGTTGGGGTCTTCAACATAATCTCCTGCACTAAATATTGCAACTCTTTCTTTGTTTATTTCAATGATAGCACGGAAATCAGAGATAGCAGGAGTGCTTGGATTATTAAAAGTTTCTATAATATGATGTAATACCTCATCATATGTCAACACTTTTTGCTCTTCGTGCGTTTCGAATAGGCCATCACAATTGCTCCTACTCTTTAATAAATTGTACACAAGCCACGCGGTATGTGTCTTCCCTGAGTTTTGATTACCAAAAATCACAAAGATCTTTCCAACACCATCGTACGGGGCTTTACGTCGATTTTTTAGAATCTCTGACCACGGATCACGATTCTTCATAGTCATGCATTGTAAGAAACCACTCATAAGTTTTACTTTCTATTGTTATTTGACCTTACTTCTTGTTGCGGCGTTTGTTGACGATCTTTACTTGTAATAGAGAATGTCTTACGCTCATTTTTTACAGAGGTTTCTCCTCCTTTAGGATTCGTGTAATTCATAGGTTTTACATCTGTTTAATATATTACTTCTTGGGCGAAATAGGCTTTACTTCCCGCGGTTTTGATGTCGCAGAGCCAGTCACCCGTCCTTTGCTACTTTCTTGCATCCTTGATTTGGATGTCGCACTTTCATCTATTCGTTTGTTTGCCATATATAATTATTTATTTTAAAGATTTCAAATATTTGTATTCTCTATTTTACTTTTGATGGGGCGTTTTATATATTGTCGAGTTATCTCAACGATAGCAATGATCATGCTAAATCCATAAAATAACCATTCGACACAATCGTTTAGAAGATTCTTGTCGCTATTGTGTAATACTAATATTATAGTCGTTCCTACAAAAATCATCAATATTAACACGGCTTCAATACCTTTCAAATATCGGGATATTCGCCACATGATATCTTTCTTTAATAATTTATTAATCACTTTTTGCTTATCACCATTACTATATCGTCGCAGTTTATATTCTATAAATTCCCCATAGTGAATATCATGCGGGGTGTAATCTCGAACAAATACCTTAGTTATACGCGATAAAGGATGCGTTAACTTTACTCGCAACTCTAAAAATTTTTTGCTCGCCTTGAATACATTTCTCTCAAACGTATTATTACATACTTCTATTAGATAGGCATTGTCATTTGAGTCTCCATACTTCCAATCTATCATTGTGGATTGAGCTAATGGCTCCAACTTAATTGGTGTCATAACTTTATTCGCAACTCCATCCCTTTGTTCAAAATGGCATTCATACAAATCTACTTTCATATCAATGCATTCAAGCCACCCTAAGTTCCGAATCTGAAATGTCAGCCAATATTTACCATTTATTACTTCATATGCCACCAATGGGTATATCGCTATCCGTGGACGAATCATCCTAAAAGTCAACAATAAGCCTAACATTGTTGTTAAAAGACTAACAATCAATGGCATGGACTCTTTTAAAGGCTTCCACACGTCGGTGTGCAAAAACTCATAAATGGTTACAACGCAATTAATTCCCCCACACATTAGAATGCTCATGTTTGCCAAACAGAATATTGTCATACTCCCTATTGTGTGTAACACAAACTCCCTACTTTTTAATCTATGCATTTCTGGTTGCCAATTATATGCGTGGCCCAATACTAACATTGATATGATCGACACAATCATCACTATCCCCGGCAGTATATATTGAGTAATGAAGGGTAAAAGGCAGGTAATGTTACAGAGCCAACAATTCAATATGTTTCCTATTTCAACATTTATCAACATAACTGTTTATATTATTCCTTTCAAACACTCCATCACTTCCCATGTTATCTGGCGTAATGAAGTATAAACCGGCGCGGGCTTGAATTCTATCAGTGTGCCGTTGAGGTTGACGCGTAGCGACTCCGGCTTCTGGAAAGTCTGCTGCTCCGGTGTGCTGTTCGTGTCATAATGGCAACCGCCTTCCTTCTCCGCTATATTCTCAATTACATTTTTACGAGTCATCTTCTGTTCCGTATCATCCAGCACTTCATCATTATACCAATCGTCAAAACTCTTCAACTGCTGTTGCTTATAATGACCGAACTTGCACAAAGGTTGCAAACCAACCATAACAACATGTCCCGTTTGTTCCAACTTCTTGGACACCAAGCCTGCATACACTGCGCCGTCTATGAGAGTCGCATTCTGCAGTCCATTGATCTCCCAGCAACATATACTGCCTTTGCAGTGATGAGCGCTATCTATAAACTGTATCTTGTCTTTCAATCCAAGTTGCCCGAGCAGTGAGTGGCAGTTTCTCGTATCTTTGAGCAGCACACGCAGAGCCGTACTCATAGGGTACACATACTCCCAATTGCCGGCATCATATTGATCGCAATAGTCAGCCAGTAATTTAAGTTGAGCTTTCAAACTTTGCTCTAACTCCATCTGTGTCCTTTTGTTGTCTTCTGCCATCTTTGTTTTTTTACCCTTATCCCTTTCGGGCACAACTATTATTATGTTAGTATTTTTCAGTTTCTCTGATTCGCATCTCATTCGCATTACGCACGTCACTGTAGGGTTTCTGTTCCCTTTCTCACTCAGCGTATGTTACGCGTATGTTGCGCTGCGTTTCGTATCCTTTGCGTATCCCTTGCGATTTTTTCGGTGACACACTTGGCTCACTTTTGCACTCTTCCGTGCGCGCTTTTATATTTGTTTGACTATTTTACTTAGTCCCTTTTCACTTTCACCTTTTTATGCTTTTCAAAAATTGTGGGTTAGCAATTTTGCATAAAAACTGTTTTCTTCCGCGTAGCGCGTTTTCTGCAAGTAATCTATCAGTGGCAATTCATTGGTACTGATAAGTGGAATGGATGTGAAAGTTATCCGGATGCTTGCATACATGTAGTTTCACCAGCTATTCCACTAAGTTGCGCTCCGCAACTGTAGATTACGCGTTTTCGATTATCTTCTTTTCGCCCTCTTCCGTGCGCAGTTTTCTATTTGTTTGACTGTTTTACTTGTTCCTTTTCACTACTGATTTGCATACAATAAGCAACAACATCTTTCGACATTGTTGCTTATAAAAGAGATATTGCAGACGTCCTCAGTAAGCGGACAACTCAAATTTATTCTTTCACTTCCTCTTCATCATTAAACGGCAGTTTATCTTTTGGTTTGGTAAAGTTTAGCGCTCGTTTATCAGAAATTACCGTGTCGCCCAACTCCTGTTCTAACCGCTCACGCGCCACATGCGCCACATCTCCTCCGCGTTGCGCGATATTGGCGTTCTGCGCAAAACCTTTCGGATTCTCACGTTTGCTGAGTTCCGTTGCAGCAGCTTCCGCCAAGCCATTGAGCATCAATTCTACATTCGTCATGTTATCGCGAAGACTCTCTTTGCGCAAACCTTTATATTTCTTATACTCACGCGTCGTCATTCCGCTCCACGCCCGCGATATGATATCCGTCAGAATCGCATAATCGTGTTCCTCTTTCATGCCCCCGCGTTGCCATTCATCCGTTAGGCCTTTGCGTATTTCAATGGTCTTGATACGCTGGTTGATCCAATCTTCCGAATACCCCAAACGACGGTAATCTTTGATAGCCTGCTCGATACTCAGTTCAGGATCTTGCAACTGGTTCATTCGTTCCTGACCAAGCGCCGCAAGCCACAGCTTAAACGGCTCGGCTTTCTTACTCGGAACCGATTGTATTAACCGGAAAACCTGCTCAGTATCCGCTACATCCGTAAGACGTAACTTGCCATCTGGAGCAGGCAATTTCAACTGTACGATTTTTTCGTACACTTCACTTCCCTCAGCCTCTAACTTACGTTTTAAATCGCTCCAGTAGCGACGTGGCGTCGTGCTATCCGTTAACACTTGGATAACATCCACTACCGAGAAGAAATATTTCTCCTGCTCCTCATCCCATACATAACGGACCTGCTTTCCGTCAAATAATTGGATATCGTTTTGCTCTGCCATAATCTTTCAAATTATGGTGCAAAGTTACGAAAAATTTCTGACATATGCAAGTAAATAGCGAGAAAAAATTTCGTTTTTCTCCTTTTATAAGCAAATCAGTATATCAATGATCACTTGCTGTGTTTTTCAGTTCCTCAGCCGAACTATCTTTTCTCCTTCCGGGGCACAAAGTTTACAATTTTCTATCTTTTCCCCTCATCCCTCTCGGGCACAACTATTCGTTCATTCGTTCATTCGTTCATCCTTACACCTTACACCTTACACCTTACACCTTACACCTTACACCTTACACCATAACCCTCTATTCCTCCATGATATATGCTTGAATATAGTTACTCACCGTGTTGCGGCTGCAATGGAGATGCTGCGCTATTGACCGGTAGGATTGCTTTTCTTGCAGCGCCTGACGTATGTACGATTCATGGCGGTAGAGCATCATGGCTTTTTGGTGGGTCTTACTGCCATCCGGCCGACCGAGATGCTTGCCTTCCGATTTTACCCGCGCCAATGCCTCTTTGGTTCGCTGACTGATCAGGTTGCGCTCTATCTCCGCCGAGAGGCCGAAGGCAAAAGCCAGCACTTTCGATTGGATGTCATCACCCAAACGGTAACCGTCTTTGATGGTCCATACGTGACAACCGCGACTCATGCACAGACTGAGGATCTCCATGATCATATACAGGTTCCTCCCCAACCGGCTCAATTCGCTGCAGATGATGATGTCCCCTTCGCCCGCTTGCTGTATCAACTTTCCAAGCCGGCGTTGGGTGTAAGTCCTGGTGCCGGAAACCGTCTCTTCAATCCATCCGTCAATCGTCAATCCCTCCTGTTGGCAAAACTGATTGATCTCAAACCGCTGGTTTTCCACTGTCTGCTTGTCGCTACTCACGCGAATATATCCGTATCTCATAATTGTATTTTTTTTACAAAGATACGAATTATTCCGCATATATCATCTTTTCAATGACCACTTTTTTATCAAAAACCACCGCATTATGAAATATTTCTGCTTCCTTTTTTGCGGTTTTCTCGGAAATATTAAAATTCTTGGTGTGCTTCTTTCTGTGCCCAAATTAAACGACCCTTTAATTTGAGCCACTGAAGCCCATTTTCCGCACTCCTTATTACCCTCATTCTTGCCATCATTTGCCTTCTTACCTTTTTTAGCCTATTTTTTTTTGCGCTGCAAAGATAATATTATTTTTTCAATTGAGCAAATATTTTTTTAAAAAAATATGTTTTGCTAAGCGAATTGACAAAAAATGTATGCTTTACACACATTCCGTCAATTTTTCCACATATGATTTTCTGTATTATGTGAGAATTTTTCCCACATCGCACAACGTTTCAAAGGCCTCTTTGGGCGGCTCAAATTAAAGGGTCGTTTAATGTGAGCCATTGATGATGTACGGTGTATGGCGTAAGGATGAACGAATGAACGAACGAATGAACGGGTGAATGATGGACGAGTGAGGGGAAAAGATAGTGCAGATGCGCACTTAAAAGAGGCATCGAAAGATCTTTGACAGATTGAAATGACTGAATAAAAACTGACATAGGTGTCTGCGCCAGTTTGAGAAAGGGTTATTGCTGCAAAAGCCAATCGGAGGCAAGAACACAATGGACAGTTTTACCGTCTTGGACAATACCGCGCTTCTCGCCGTAAGCCATCACAAGTGTAAGGTCATTACAGCGCAGTAATTGGCCGGCCTTAAAGAGGTTGCCATAGCAATATACTGCAAAAAAGTGTATAAAAATAATGCTTCGTGGTTCAAAAACCGCGGCAAAGATACTATAAAAAACGGAACATGCAAGAAAATGTGAGATTTTTTGACATGAAACTGCATAAAAATGTATATTTTTTAGTCTCCAAAGTGCATAAAATCGCAAAATCAGTCATTTCAATAGGTCAAAAGGAACAAGTGAATACATTGATTGAATGATCGCTTACGCTAAATGATGAAATGATGCAGCAGAAATGCTGAATATAAAAATAAGGCTACCGGCTATTGGGTTAGGCTGTGGTCACAAAAACGAAATAAACCGTGAAGCCGGCACGATAAAAGGGCAAAAGATAGTGCCACTGCTACGCACTAAAATAACATAGCAGAAGCGACCTTTGACATATTGAGATAAAAAAAGATAGAGAGTCCAAATGGAATCTCTATCGTGAAGCAGAGTGGTGCAAATGGAGAACTATCGTCCAAGTAGCCAATCTACTGCATAAATCTGCTTGATGCCGTTGTGATCAATTACGGGTTGCGGGTCAAGGGTGATAAGGAATCGAGGGTAATGATCTTTAAGCGCTTTTAATGGCGCTAATTCGCGTTTAAGGGTATCAGGATTCATTACTGATAAAGCTACTTGATAGTATTCATAGTTCTCACCATTGTGGCAAACAAAATCAATTTCTGCGCCGCCAACTTGGCCCACGTATATTGGTTTGAAGTAATATCTGCGCAGCAATTCTAAGAATACAATATTTTCCAGTATACGTCCTTGATCAGCATTTTGGCTATTCAACAATGCGTTACGCAGTCCGATGTCTGCAAGATAGTATTTACGTGCTGAGCGCAAGATTTCTGTTCCTTTGATACTCAATCGTTGCGCCGGATAGAATAAGTAACAGTTGGTAAGCGCTTCAAGGTATGTGTCAATCGTGTGGGGTGATATTTTCAGTCCGTTGGAAGCGAGTATGTCGGCTATACGTTTCGGATTGGTAAGGTTGCCGATATTGTCCGTCAGAAAGAGAGCCACGTTATTCAAGACGTTAACATCGTGGATATTATATCGTGTAACTACGTCGCGCATCATGACAGTATCATATATATCCCGAACATATTGGCGTACCTCGTCTAAGGATGATAATTGATACTTAAAAGGGAATGAAGTAGAGCTGATATAGTCGTTGTATTCCTTAGTATAAACGTAAGGAAGGTCTTGTGTGTATTCCCTAAAAGACAACGGCAGCATATTGATTTTGACATATCTTCCAGACAATAGTGTTGCCAATTCTCCCGAGAGCATATGGGCATTACTACCGGTAATATAGATGTCTACATTCGAACGAAGATAAAGGCTATTCACTGCTTTTTCAAACTCTGATACGAGTTGAACTTCATCAAGGAATATGTAGTTCATCTTCTCATTTTGCAGAAGACTGACAATGTGGTCATGCAGCGTTTTGGCTGTCATGAGATGCGAATAGGTCATATCCTCAAAGTTGAGACTGATGATTTGGTCTGGCAACACGCCTTGATTAAGTAATGTCTGTTGGAACTGTCGCATTAGTGTACTTTTACCGCAGCGGCGAATGCCGGTGATTACCTTGATAATGCCTTTTTCTCGCCAACTGGAGAGCCACTCTAAATAGCTTGTACGTTGTATTTCTTTCATACGAATAAGAGTTAAAAAATGAAATCGGCTGCAAAGATACAACAATTTCTTGAAATATATGCAATAAACTGCAAAAAAAATGCAAAATTTCTTACTTTTTGCAATAGATTGCATTTTTATTGGACTCAAACACAATTTTATCTCAAAATGTCGAATAATTGAGCTGTAGCGTCAATGCAAAATAAAATACGAAAAAAACAAGATACTAATAACTACGAACATAAATAAACAATAAAGTTGTGCTCGACACGAGTGAGGGGAAAAGATAGTGCAGATGCGGCACTGAAAAGAGGCATCGAAAGATCTTTGACATATTTGACATAAAAAACATACGGCAACTAGAATAATTTGGATTGCCGTATGCTTAAGGGAAAAATATTGGTTAGTACAAGAAGCCAAATAGGTAAAGCGGGATAGTATTCCCCGTTCCAAACTCAATCTCGTCCAATGCAAGATAGCTGTTAGGAATATCCTTTATCTGTTTGAACGTTTTGCTCGCGCCTCCCACCTCGAACACATATAGGTCGTCAATCAAATAGTCACCTTTGATAGGTAGATGCACTTTGTACGCTTGACGCAACTGATTAACGAAGAATGTCTCCCGAAGTGTACCCTCATTGACATTTCCGGTCAGCGCATACATCTGATTGGTGTTATTGAGATAAATCTTATCGGGGCGCGACAGAGTTTTGTAACTATTGCTTTCCTTATTAACGAGCATTAGCAGTCCAGCTTTCTCCATGAGGTAAAGCAAACGAATTACGACATCTCGTGTTGCACCAATCTCGCGGCAAAGTGTACTGATATTCGGCTCAAGAGGAACTTGTGTAGCAAGAATCATCATCAACTTTTGCGCTTTCTGAATGGTTTGCAAAGTTATTATCTCGTCTACGCGAGGTATATCCTGATAAATAATTAGTAGCATCATCTCTTCCAATCGACGGAGATAATCTTGCTTTGCTTCGAGAACAAACGGATAATAACCCTGTCGCAGATATTCATTGAATAGCATCAACGGCTTGATCTTCGAGGAAATCTCCATTGCCAGTGAGGTATGATGGCTCAACACATGCTCCAAACCTATGGATTCGTGATGGAAATAACCTTTGAAGAGCAGATACTCGCGGAATGAGAACCCATGAAGGTCATAAACAGTCTGCCGCCGGGACAAGTCTGTTTGCGCTTCGTCTATCTGTAGCATCGACGACCCAGTATAAACGATTTTCATGTCCACAAAGGTGTCAAACACGTTTTTAAGTATTTGACTCCAATGTGGCATATAGTGGACCTCGTCTATAAATAATGCTTCTATACCATGCGAATGTGCGTATTCGGCAACATCATAAAGTGTAATCAGTTGAAAACTGAAACTATCCAGCGAAATATACAACACCTTATCCAAATCAAGATAGTGCTCTTTGATGTACTGGAGCAACATAGTTGTCTTGCCGGTTCCTCGTGCACCGCGAATACCTATGAGACGCGCGTCCCAATTAATCTGATTGTAAAGATAACGCTTGTGCGTCAGATCCACACTCCTTACGTGAAGAAGATA